>JADFHU010000361.1 GCA_022567055.1 Planctomycetota bacterium | reverse complement strand
GATCGTGTCTCGGTGGGAAGAATCGACTAAGAGCACCTATGCAAAATGAGTCTGCATTCGAGCGACTTATTTTCCCTCTGGACGGCGTCAGGCTCCATCGACCATCCTCGGATGGTCTGCTTCGCCTTCTTTGCCAGAGGCAAAAACGCTCGCTCTCGGTGCGACGATCATTTTGTTAGGGGCTCTAAGATGTCGGTAAAGCCGTTTCAATGGAATCGAAGGATGGCAATAGGCCAACAAAAGGAGGCTCACCTATGAAATCTTTCATTGCTCTGTCCGTCATGCTACACGGTTTGGCGGTGACTCCCGGTCTTCTGTCGCAAGAACGCGCTGACAATTGGCCGGCGTTTCGGGGGCTCAATGCGAGTGGGGTGTCCCATTCGGTTACGCCGGTGAAATGGGACCTCGACGATTCTACGAATGTTAAATGGAAGTTGCCGATTCCGGGGCTTGCGCATTCCTGTCCCGTGGTCTGGGGCGATAGACTGTTTGTCACGACGGCGACGACCCGCGAGGGCAACACGGATGTCAAAACCGGACTGTATGGTGATATCGGATCGATCGAGAATGAGGTGTCTCATGAGTGGCTCCTCTACTGTGTCGATAAGGAAACCGGGACAGTTCTGTGGCAAAAGGTTGCCCACATCGGCACTCCGAAGGCAAAACGGCACCCCAAATCGTCTCACGCAAACTCGACACCCGTCACCGACGGAAAACACGTCGTCGCCTTCTATGGATCTGAAGGACTATACTGCTATGACATGGAGGGCCGTCTGCTGTGGGAAAAAGACTTCGGTGTCTTAAATGCGTCTTACTACCGTGCGCCCAAGGCACAGTGGGGATTTGGCAGCTCACCGATCATTCACGAAGGGACTCTACTCGTCCAAGTGGACGTATTGGAGAACTCTTTTCTCGGCGCCTTCAATATTGCCGATGGGATGGAACTGTGGCGCACGCCTCGAAGCGATGTGCCCACCTGGTGTTCGCCCTCCATTTATTCGGTCGATGGCGTCACGCGTATCGCCATCAACGGGTATCGGCACATTGGCGGCTATGACTTCGGCACCGGCAAAGAGATCTGGTCCATGCGCGAGGGGGGCGACATCCCCGTGCCGACTCCGGTGATTGGCGAAAAACTGATGTTCTTCACCAGTGCCCACGGTAAACTGCGGCCCATTTACGCGGTGAGGACCAGTGCCCAAGGAGACATTACCCTCAGCGACGGGGAGCAATCCAACGCCTCGGTGGCCTGGAGCCTTCGACGGAGTGGTGCCTATATGCCAACGCCCATTCTAATTGGCGATTATCTCTATCGCCTGCAGGGCAAGGGGAGCTTCTCCTGTTTCGATCGGAAGAGTGGAGAGCAGATCTATGATCACAGATTGAAGGCCCCTGGAGCGTTCATTGCCTCGCCTATTGCCTCAAAAAATGCACTCTATTGCTGCGGAGAAAAGGGCGATGTCTTTGTGATCAAGCCCGGGAAGGCATTTGAGGTCCTCGCGGTCAACTCGTTGAAGGACAACTGTCTCGCTACTCCAGCCATATCAGAGGGCGTGATCTATTTCAGAACGCAACACAATCTCATCGCAATATCCGAGGAGTGAAGTCCCTCTTGCACCAGTACAGTGGAACCCAGTGCAGGAGCGTGACGCCGAGAATGCCCCGGCCGTGAGCCATTCGGCCTTCGAACCGCATCCGGTCCAGGGCTGGACCCCGGACTTCATTCCCTATGTGCTGCAGGAAGCCATCGACAACAGCTATTACGACGAGTTGATCCCGGTGCCCGGCCCGGTCGCCATCGAGTGGTCAATCAAGCTGGCCCAAAAGGAGGGCCTTTTCACGGAAATCTCCGGCGGCGCCACCCTGGCCGTTGCCATACAGGTCGCGGAAAAGGCTGATCCGGGATCGGTGATCCTCTGTATGCTTCCCGATACCGGTGAACGCTATCTATCATCGCCTCTATTCGCCGAGATCGCGGAGGACATGACCGATGAAGAAATCGAATTGTCGAGTTCGACACCAGGATTTCAGATGCAGCCGGCGTAGAGCGCGGAACCTAGGGTCACGATGCGGTGGCAGAGGATAAAGAACAACTCTTGCGGTAAATCAAAGCGATAGATGAGCACGCCTTCCTGGTCCCCGGGCAGCTCGTCCCAGTTATTGCGTGGTTCTTAAATACTGCTGCTATCGCAGCCAGGATTGTGCCACGGAAGCCGCTGTTTTCTGGCCGGACCCTAAGGAGACATTCAGCATGGAACTCGAAGGTAAAGTCGCGCTCATCACCGGTGCATCGAGTGGGATTGGCGAAGGGACTGCACGGGAATTGGCTAACGCGGGGATGAAGTTGGTGCTCACGGCTCGACGCAAATCTTTGCTCGACGAGATCGCCGAACAACTCGATACGGATGTTGCCACGCTCGACGGCGACATGACGGATGCGGGTTTTGCGGAAAAGCTGATTGATCTGGCGATGGAACGATTCGGCTCATGCGATTGCGTATTCAACAACGCAGGGACCATGGTCGTCGGCAAGGCTGTGGACATTGACCTGGAAGGGATGTGCCAAATGGTACGTATCAACGTAGAGGCCGTATTTCGGCTGGCGATCGTGGCCATGCGCCATCTGGTGAAGCAGGGCCATGGCTACCTCATTAATACCTCAAGCATCCTTGGCACCAAGGTGCGCGAGACCACGGGAGCCTATGCCGGAACCAAGTACGCGGTTGAAGCACTCACTGAGGACCTACGCATGCAGGCCCGGGGAACGGGTGTGCGGGTCTGTGCCCTGGAACCGGGCCTGGTGGAGACACACCTGCAGGACCACTTCCCGGTTCACCCCAAGGAGTTACTCAACATTAAGAAACTCGTTCAGCCCGCAGACATCGGTCGCATGATTCGATTTATCCTCGAACAACCGGACCACGTCGCCATTCCGCGTATCATGGTGATGCCTGCAGACCAGGGGATGTAAAATGACCGGTATAAACTACAGCAGGCAAGCAACAGGGATGTTCATGACGATTCCAAGAAGACGACCTTGCCGATAGCGTGCGAGATTGTTGAAGCCTACGTCACAGATGAAGTCAAGGCGCCTTGGGTTATCGACCTGTTGAATATTAACTTGAACAATCACGATCTGGCGGTGGCGCAGGAACGCATTCGCCTGTACAGGGAGGCCTTCAAGCGAGACGGCAGTAGGATAACGGAGAATCTTGCCGGTCCCTAACCAACCAAGTCAGACTCAACAAAACTCACGGCCCTATCTCGAAGGAGGTGGGGCCCTTTCATTTGTCCGTTCAGCACCTTCTTGGCGTCCCTCATGACCTACGGTTTGAGTAGTCCGGGTCGCGCATAAAAGTCAGGTATCTATTCGTCCTGTTCGAAAGTCACATCGATTTCAAAGTCGATGTCGAGCCCCTCATTGGGACCTACCTTGAGGTTATCCACGACATAGGGCAGGGCGATGGACTCGGAGCCGCTGAGATCTTTTTGCTTGGCCTTGATCGAGAATAGGACTGTCTTGCCCGCGTATAGAACGATCTCTTCAGGGACGCTCAGTTTGTCGAGCGGCGCCTTGAGCCTCAGCTGATAGTCAAGTTCGCTTTGGTTTGAGATTTGCAGGAATTGACTTTTTGTCCCCTTCAATACGACATGGCTCCGATTGAATCGGACCGTTTTTGTAAAGATCGGCTGCAGGTATACCGCTTCCCCCACGAGCCAGTTTTCTGAATAGACGACCGTGCGACGCGCAAACAGGGCGTCTTTAATCGATGCCTCCGATTTGCCATGCGCGAACACCAGCGTGAGAGGCCGGTGATCTCCTAGGTGCAGATGGTAGTCCAAGTTTAAGGGGTTGTGGATGTCGGAATTGCTGAGCATGGTTAGTTTCTTTTCCAGGCACCAGGCATGCGCTTCGGGGTAGTATTCGTGTGTGTTTACCACCTCTATGCCATGGAGCCACCCCTTTTCGACCAGGTCGGTGTGCTCGTCGTACCACCTGGCGACGCCGTCGGATTGTTGCCCGGTCCAGCCCGGGTGATTCCAGAAGACGAATGCCCCTTGGCCGATAGCCGCCTCAAACGCGTCCGGCCAGTCATTCACATCCAGCGCTGCAACATCCTTCAGGAAGAGGGCATTACAGTGACCCGGTGGCATGGCTCGCGTGATTTCAGCGCCCTTGATCACCACCACATCAAGCTCGTCGCCGCGCGGTTTCGCAATGGCGTGGGATCGGTTGAAGTCCACCCTCACGTCTTTCTTATGAGGTAAGTACTCGATGTGATCCGTAATGGCAATCACGTCCAGACCTTCTCGCCACGCCTCTTCCGACCGTATGGAAGGCCAAACCAAACCATCTGAGAAGACCGTGTGAATATGGAAATCACAGAGCAGAGTCTGGTAGCCCAAGATGTCGGGGAAATAAGGCCTTTCCCTGACGCGGATCTGTCCTTTGAGAGGACCCACAGTGGCAACGAGTGCCACGAAAAAGCAGGCCAGATAAGAAAAGCGTGTCATCTTCATAGTTACCTCCTGGTGTCATTGAACTGAAGAGCGACGGCATATTTCATCATACTGCGGAGAAGAGACCCTGACAAGAGATAGCCTTGTTCCCTCCCTTGCCTTGCTTGACATGATCTCTCTTTGGTCCTAGAGTGACCGTCTATGGCAAAAACACTCTATGTCATCGACGGGCATGCCCACATCTATTCCGCCTATTTTGCACCGATGCGACAGCAGTTGACCAGTCCCTCAGGTGAGCCCACCAAGGCCACCTTCATCTTTACCACGGCGCTACTGGGGCTGATCAACCGGCACCAGCCCGACATGCTGGTCGTCGCGATGGACACCAAGGCACCGACCTTTCGCCGTGAAATGTATCCGGAGTACAAGGCCCACCGTTCACCCATGCCGGAGGATATGCCTGCCCAGATCGACCGGATCTTACAGATTCTGGAGGCCATGCACATTCCTATCCTGCGGAAGGATGGCTTTGAGGCCGATGACATCATGGGCACCTTGGCCAAACGGGCGACCGAGGCGGGGGTAGAGTGCCTGCTCTGCTCCAAGGACAAGGATGTGATGCAGTTGCTCAGTGAGTGGGTGTCCGCCTTTGATCTAAAGAAGGATGTGAAAACCACGATGCAGGGTCTCAAGGAGGACAAGGGCATTACCCCTGCGCAATTTCTGGAGTATCTGGCCTTGCAGGGGGACACGGCCGACAACATCCCCGGTGTGCCGGACGTGGGACCCAAGACGGCGTTGACCTGGATCCAAACCTACGGCACATTGGAAAACCTCTATGCCCATGCCGATGAGATCAAGGGCAAGCGGGGGGAGCGTCTGCGCGACTCCCGTGACATCCTGGACTTGAGTAAACGTCTGGTGACGATTGACTGCGATGTACCCATCGAGATCGATTTTGAAGCGTACCGCTTGAAGCCGTTTGACACTCAGGTCTTGGCAGACCTCTTTCAGGAACTGGGCTTTACCCGACTCGCGGCGCAGTTGGATCTTCCCGCATCGGAGGCGACCGATGCTGTGCTGGCCGAGCCGGACTGCTTGCAGTCTGCAGCGCACGACTACCGTTTGATCGACACAGAAGATAAGCTTGATGACATGCTGGAGGGCTTGCGGGGACAGACTGAGTTCGCAATCGACACGGAGACGACCTCTCTGCGGCCGATGAGTGCGGAACTGGTTGGCATCAGTTTATCGTGGCAGCCGCACCAGGCGTACTACCTGCCCGTGAAGGCTCCGCTGGGGCAGGCCTGTTTATCCAAGGCGCTCCTCCAAACCAAACTTGGTCCCATCCTGGCAGATGACGCCATTAAGAAGATCGGCCAGAACATCAAGTACGATCTGCTCGTGCTGCGGCAGGCAGGGATCACCGTGAAGGGTGTGGCGTTCGATACGATGATCGCGAGCTTTCTACTGGACCCGTTGGCCCGCTCGCATTCGCTGGACGGTATGGCCAAGCGATTCTTCGGCCACAACATGATCCCGATCACCGAGCTGATCGGCAAAGGCAAGAACCAGATCACGCTCGACCAGTTGGACTCCGCCGTGGTCGGTGACTACGCGGCGGAAGATGCGGACTACACGTGGCGTCTCTTCGAAGTGCTCGAGCCGCAACTCACCGGGAGCCACGTCGAGACACTCTTTCGCGAAACCGAAATGCCGTTGGTCGA
>JADFHU010000008.1 GCA_022567055.1 Planctomycetota bacterium | reverse complement strand
AAGTCCCCAGCGTCTGCCATTCCGCCACTCGGCCCTGCCGCGTCATGACGTGACCCTTGCCGATCCCTTAAGTACCAGCGAGGGCGTGCCAAATCGAGTTTCTGACACAGCCTGGCAGACGGGTAGTATAGGGAGAAGGGTGAGATCTGCCCAGAGAATTCTAGGCCCGGGCGCCAGCGCAGAGGTCATCCCGCCCGAATCCAGTGCGGCATTAGTGGCGTCTTAGAAAGTGTCGTAGGGGACTGGTCAGTGTCGCCAGTCTATCCATGGCCTGATGGATCCTCATGTCCAGGACATGCCCCCCCACGGACTGATTGCCCGTTGCGTAGGCCTTGGCCTGACGCATCAACTCAATGGCTTCTTCGTATTTGCCCTGTTTGGCAAGGACCAGACCAGAGTCGCGCAGGGCATCAAAGTAATCATGTCTTAATTCCAGCGCATGGGAGAAGAACTCCCCGGCGTCTTCATAGGCACCGCGCATCGCACTGGCCACGCCCAGTGTGTGATAGGTCTCGGGATGGGTTGGATCCGCGTCCACGGCCCTGAGCAGGCAGTGCATCGCGTGGTCCAAATCAGAGCACACACCCATCGGTGAGGCTTGGTCTTCACCGGTAGAGATGGATACATCTTCCGCCGCCGCAGTGTTGGTCTCGATCGTCAGGAACATGGCCCCAATGGAGAGCAGCAGAGCAGCATCCTCCGGACTATTGCGCAACTCCGAGAGGAGGTAGGCGCGCGCCTTTATTAGCTTGTTCTGCATCAAGGCATGCTGAGCCAGACGGTAGTAGGGTCCGGCCAGCGTATCGTCGCTGCGGAGGGCTGCGTCGTATTTCTCAAGGGCCTGTTGGGCCGTGCCACCGTTCAGCGCAATCTCACCGAGGTAGAAGAGGGCCGGCGCAAAACTGGGCCTAAACTCCAGGACCCTGTTGAATTTCTCCTTGGCCGATTCAACCTCATCGTTTTCGAGCAGAAACAGACCAAAGTCAAAAATGACATCGACATCACCCGGATTCAGCCGCAATTCCGACAGGAATCGCTCGCGGGCCTGCGACATCTCGCCCTCATACCAATAGGCCTGAGCAATACGATAGTTGATCTGCGGATGACTTTGCTCCAACTCTTCGGTTTTGATCCAACAGCCGATGGCTTTCTGATAGAGCCCACGCACGAATAGGCTGTTCCCCACGTTGTAATAGCAGAGGGCGCAGCCGGGGCTGACTTGCTGGGCCATGTAGAACATCTCTTCCGCCTGATCGTGCAGTCCCATCTCGGTGTAGGCGATGATCCGATTGCAGTAACTCGGTTCGTAGCTCACATCGAGTTGCTCAATGTGCTCGAACATCTCGATGGCTCGGTCATACTGACCCGTGCGGGTGTAGTCCACCGCCAAGGAGTTGAGGATCTCCAGATCCTCCGGGTTTAGCGCCAGCGCTAGCTCATATTCGGCTATGGCGTCTTCGAACCGGTGGACCGAGTCCAACGCCAAGGCCTTATCGAAGTGCCAGGCGCTGTTGGCGGGATTGATCTCCAGCGCCGTATCCAGCGCCTCTAGCGCCTGCGACATCTGCCCTTCTTCGTAGAACTCTTGCGCCTTGTTGGCCGTACGTTCCGCCTTGTCATAGAACCCGAATTCCATACCCTCTGAAAACATATGAGAACCTTCTCAAATGGGGAGCTTCTGCTTTCATACCACCGTAGGAGCGGTATCGTCCAATGCGCAGAGGGACCTTAGGAGGTTTCGGGAAATGACGCATGGCATGCTCGGCCAAGGTCCGATCAGCGGACCCTTTATCATCGACAGGGCTTGCCTGACCTGACAGCAGCCTCCACCACCGTCACTGCGCTTCCAGCGGGACACTCTTTTTCTGGCACACTGCCGGATATCGTCTTATAATGGCCGTGGTAGCAAGAGGCTGTTCCCTGCGGTGAATGAGGATTCACACCAACGCGGGGGAGGCCTGAAACTATTGGAGATGCGTGTCATGGTGCATGAGATCAAGGGCCAGGTCGTCGTGGGGAGCGGCCGCTACGCCATCGTGGTCAGCCGATTCAACGAGCTTGTGACTTCCAAGCTCCTGGGAGGCGCCATTGACACCTTGCAACGGCACGGAGCCAGTGATGAACAGATCACGGTCGTTTGGGTCCCCGGGGCCTGCGAGATTACCCAAGTCGCAAAGAAACTGGCTATGAGCCAAGATTACGCGGCCGTCATCTGCTTGGGTGCCATCCTGCGCGGCCAAACAACGCACTACGACGCGGTCTGCCAGCAGGTCGTCCGTGGTGTGGGTCAGATCAACTACGACACACAGGTCCCGGCCGTGTTCGGCATTCTAACCTGTGACACCTTGGAACAGGCACTCGAACGAGCAGGTGTTAAAATGGGGAATACTGGAGCCAACGCGGCGCTCACTGCCATGGAAATGGTAAGTCTACTGGGGCTAATCTAACACCCATCGGCAGCATCTGGAGCGAACAGGAGGCCGCAATGGGGAGCGCGCCTCATGCTATCCTCCTCCTGGCTCTTGGATTAAACACTATTTGGACAAAAGCATGAAAACGGACAAAAGGACACTTGCCAGAGAATTGGCAATGCAGGCCTTGTACCAACTCGATGTCCAGGGCGACCAGCTACTCGAACAGCTGCCGACCCAGTTTCGAGAGGAAACCCGCTGCGACGACTTTGTCCAAAAACTCGCCTTTGAATGGGTCAAAGGGACCTGGGAGAATCTAGAGAGCTGCGACGAACTCATCAGTCCGGCCATCATCCGCTGGCAGTTTTCCCGACTCTCGCCCGTGGACAAGAGCACCCTGCGTCTCTCTGTTTATCAGCTCAAGTTTTGCACGAACATTCCGCCGAAGGTGGTCATCAATGAGGCCATCGAACTGGCGAAAAAGTATAGTTCGGAAAAGTCACCCGGTTTCGTCAATGGCGTGCTGGATGCCATTCTGCGGGGCATGTAGGCGAGTGGACCTATGAGAACAATTGCCGTTTTAAATCAGAAGGGAGGCGTGGGCAAGACGACGACCGTCGCCAATACGGCCGCCGCACTGGCTGCGGGGGGCGAACGGGTCATGGTCCTGGACATGGACCCGCAGGCCCATCTGACCATTCACTTAGGGCTGGAACCTCAGAACGTTGCCGGTGGCGTCTACAGGGTCCTGTTGCAGGAAAGTAGCCTGGCAGACGATCTGATGTTGGTCCGACCCAACCTCTGGATTCTACCCGCAAACATCGATCTGGTGGGCGCCGAGAGCGAACTCGTCAGTGTGGTGGGAAGAGAGATCATCTTGCGGGAAGCGCTGAGCACCGTTCAAGACGCCTTTGACTACTGCTTGATTGATTGCCCGCCCTCCCTGGGTCTGCTGACGCTCAATGCCCTGGCAGCCGCAGGCGAGGTGTTGATCCCCCTGCAACCTCACTTTCTCGCCTTGCAGGGCTTCGGCAAATTGCTCCAGACCATCGAACTGGTCAATAAACGTATCAATCCGACACTCAGGGTCACCGGTATTCTCCTGTGCATGTTCGACACGCGGGCCTCGCTGCCCCAAGAGGTCAGGAATGACATTGTACAGTTCCTCGACAATGCCCGCGACGGAGACAGTGCGTGGTCACAGGCCCAGATTCTCCCCACCTTCATCCGGAGGAATATCAAGTTGGCGGAGGCGCCCAGCTACGGGCGGACGATCTTCGAGTACGACTCCGACTGTCACGGCGCCCAGGACTACTTGCAGGTGGCACGCTTTATTGCGGAAATGGGTCAAGACCGTGCAAGTGAAGCCGCCGCCCCGGTAGAGCATGCTGCCCCCCTGACGCAGGCACCGGTAGTGATCGAGGAACTGCCCCCTCGTCCGAAAAGGCAGGAGGATGTTGAAACGATGCCAACTGAATCGACACCCGATGGACTTCGGGAGCCACCCCACGAGACCCAGACCAGGGCTGCCCCCCAATCCAAGCAAGCTGCACCCTCCACGTTGACACCCTACGGGAATCCGTTCCGGGGAGATGAAGCTGGCGAATCGGGTCGTACTGGCTAGGAGCCGGTCGGAGAATTCGATCTGGCTTCGACCGGCCCTTTTTCCGCCTGGCTGCATCCGGCTGCATCGACGATCCAACCAACATCGCCTGCTTCGCCGTCTTTGCCAGGCGAAAAAGCTGCTCGCTCTCGGGCCGACGACGGAATTCTCCGACAGGCTCCAAGGCTCTGTCCGTTGTCGGTGAATGTCTGTTACTTATCCCAGTTGTGCTTCTTCAGACGCTGAACGATCTTCTGCGCGCAGATAATGGCAGCCAGTCCCTCCTCGGCGCTGACTTCCGGCGTAAACGAACGATCCCGTACGGCTCGCAGAAAAGCCTCCTGTTGCAGACGGACGGGTTCTCGATCGTCGATCTGGAGCTGTTCGATATGCAAGAGATCGGGCCAGTTGACCTTGGCAAAGTCAAAATCGTCCGCCAAACGCCGTTCCTGTATCCATTTGACCACGTTGGTGTTGGGATCCGCCTTGATCACGATGCCTGTCTTCTTGAAGTAGTCCACACTCAGGTAAGCCTGACGAGAAAAGACCCGCAAGCGCCGTTCCGTCCGCAGCGCCAGGCGGGAGGCCGTCAAGTTGGCAATACAGCCATTTTCGAAGGCGATGCGGGCGTTACAGATATCTTCACCGCCTTCGATGACACCGACACCTACGGCATCCACCTTTTTGATCTTGCTATGGGCCATCGAAAGAACGATGTCGATGTCATGGATCATGACATCGAACACCACACCCACATCCGTAGATCTGAAGGGATAGGGGCTGACCCGTTGCGCTTCAATGAACTTCGGTTCGATGTCAAACCGCTTGAGTGCTTGGCTCACCGGATTGCACCGTTCCGAATGGCCAACGGCCACCACCGTGTCATATTTCTTCGCCAACGCGACGATCTTCTTGCCCTCCCGAACACTGAAGGCGAGGGGCTTTTCAATGAGCACGGGAATGCGTCGCGTCAGAAACAGCTTGGCCAACTGCAGATGAGTGACCGTCGGCGTGGCGATCGTGACTGCATCGATACGATCCACGATCTGTTCGCACTCCGTGTAGTGTGCGCAACCGAATATCTTGGCAGCCTTCTCGCCGCGGGTCTGATCCACATCCACCACCCCCACGAATTCGCAGTCGGCCATCTGACTGTACACCTTGGCGTGTATCGCCCCCATTTTTCCAGCGCCGACAACGGCTGTGCGAATCCTCGTCATAAGGTCTCCGGATTAGTCGTGGTCGAGATGGCGGCACCTAGCGAAAGAGTTCACGGTAACGGCCGAAGCGGTGCTTGGCACTCCTGGCAATGAATTCGGTGATGTCATACACTGCGGGGTCCAAACCTTCCTGCTTTTCCAATCGTTTCGCGTTCTCTACGAGTGTTCCCCCGTTTCGATAGAGTTTTCGTTGAGCCTCCTGAAGATTCTTTGACTGGGCGTCTCCCAGACCGGCTCTCTGTACACCCCGGTCGTTAAGCCCGCGTACCCTGCTGGGATAGTTGCCGCTGACAGTCATATAGGGAGGCACGTCTCGACTGACGGTACTGTGTCCCGCAATGTAGCACCATTTCCCCAGGGTGACGAACTGATGGATCCCCACCATTCCACTGACCCAGCCTCCCGTTTCGAGTTTGCAGTGCCCCCCCATGTGCACGCCATTGGTGATCACCAGCTTGTCTTCAAGGATGCAATCGTGTCCCACATGCGCTCCAACCATGAGTAGATTCTCGTCACCCAGGAGGGTGATGCCGTCGGGACTCATGCTCCGGTGCACGGTGACATGCTCACGAAAGGTATTGCCACGGCCAATGACCAAGCGGCCTGTCTCAGCATCAAGTCCCCAACCGAGGATCTGGGGCATGGCGCCCATCACACTGCCGGGAAAGAAGAGATTATCTCTGCCAATCACCACGTCCGGCTCAATGACCACATGGGCCATCAGTGTCGTACCGGATCCAATCCGGACGCCGGCGCCGACCACGCAGTAGGGTCCTACGGATACGTCATCTGCCAGCTGCGCACTCTCGTGAACAACTGCATTCGGATGAATACTTGCTATCTTCAAGCCATTACTCACACTTAACCAAGGCTTTGTCACACCTTCTCATCATCAATGAGCATAAACTTTATCTCGGCCTCCGCTGCCACGACGCCGTCGACCGTGGCCGTGCACTGGCAATGGGCGGTTCGTCGCCGCAGACGTATAGTTTCGGCACTCAGCAGAAGCTGGTCTCCTGGAACCACCGCCTTGCGAAGCTTCACCTGATCCATCGTCAACAAGACGGCCAGTTTGCCGGTATGCTCCAAGCGCTGGGCAAACAACAGGCCGGACACCTGCGCCATGGCCTCCACAATGAGCACACCGGGCATGATCGGGGTCCCCGGGAAATGCCCTTGGAAGAAATGTTCGTTGCAGGTGACGTTCTTAATCCCTTTGATGCTGGTGTCCCCGTTGATCTCAACGATCCGGTCTACCAGCAGGAAAGGGTAGCGATGGGGCAAAATCTTTTGGATCCGCCGGATGTCCAGGAGGGCATCCGTGCCGAATTTTTCGATGCGATCTCGACGCAACACTTCACTATACATCTTGCGGGCGAGTTCTTGATTCAGGCTGTGTCCGCTCTTGGTCGCCACGATGCGACCTCGAATGGGACGACCCACCAACGCCAGATCTCCGATCACGTCCACAATTTTGTGTCTAACGCACTCATTGGGATAGCGATAGCGATTCTGAATGGGGCCCTCCGCGTTGATGACGAGCAAGTCGGTCGGACGGATGTGCGCGCCGATGCCCCGTGCCTGGAGCTGTTTCGCCTCTTCTTCCAGCAGAAATGTTCGGGCCGATGCAAGATGCTTCCCGAAACTATCAGGTGTCACACGGCAGCTATAGATCTGTCGGGCCATACCCGGCTGGGAGCCATAGTCCAAGTCGTAGGAGATCTCCAAGGTCTCCGCCGGGCCCGGTAAGGCATAGATCGAAGACTCGCCCTGCACGACCGAGATCGGATCAGAGATGACAAACTCTTTATGAGGCGCCTCTTGTTCCTGCAGTCCGATCCCCTTGAGAACGCTGTAGAATTCAGCCGCACTGGCGTCGGGGGCAGGTAATTCAGGACCAAATACCTCCATATAAATGTTGTCAATTCCCAGACTCGCAATGGCGGCCAGGCAGTGCTCCACCGTATCGATAGAAACGTTGCCATTGCAGAGCCGCGTCCGTCGATCACTGGGGCCAATGTGGGTCGCCAGGGCGGGGATGCGTACCGGTTCGTCCAGATCAGCCCGAACGAAGACGACACCGGTGTCCACGGATGCCGGCTTGAATACGACGCTGACCTCCTCCCCTCCAAACAATCCTTTGCCGGCGACTTTGCCTTCACCCTTTATCGTTTTCTGCCGCTTCAAGTTTGTCCAACCTCTTTACTAGTTGTTTCACCCGGCTTGCCGTCTTCGGCAGGCGTAACAGTTCGCCCACGACCCGCTTCGCTTGGCTCTGCTCTAGCCCGGGAGACCAGACAACCGTTTGACCGGCAGGCACGTTGCCCAGCACGCCCGCAACAGCACCAATGACCGCACCGGCGCCAATCGTTATGTTGTCGGCAAGCGCCGCCTTTCCTCCCACCACCACGCCATCGCCCAGGGTGCAACTACCGGCAATGCCAACCTGACCGGCAATAAGACAGCCTTTTCCGATCACAACGTTGTGACCTACCTGGACTAGATTGTCTATCTTGGTACCCTTCCCGACAATGGTATTGGCAAATTTCGCCCTGTCAATACAGCAATTCGCGCCGATATCGACAGAATCCTCGATCACCACGGCCCCGTTGTGGGGAAACAGTCGATGGGCCCCATCCAGCGTGGCATAGCCGAATCCAACCGCCCCGATGACGGTATTGGCCTGAATAATCACGTTGCTGCCAATCTTGCAGTTGTGATAGACGACCACATTGCTGTCGAGACGCGTGTGACTTCCGAGTACCGTGTTCTGTCCGATCCTGCATCCGGCCGCGAGCACGCAGCGATCGCCTATTCGCGCCCCATGATCGATGACAACGCCTGGACCCACGGATACCTCCTGACCGAGCGTCACATCGTCAGCCACCACGGCACTAGCATGGATTCCGGCCAGAACGGGTCTGAGAGGGGGCGCGAACAGCTCCAGGCACTGAATGAGCGCGGCGTCCACGTTTTGAACCACCAGTTGAGGAATCGAGATTTCATCCCGCGCCCGCAGCACCAGGACGGCACCCGCCCGACATTTGGCGGCTGCCGCAAGGTGACGATCGGCGGTGACAAACGTCACGTCATGTGCCGTTGCCTCATCCAAGGCAGCCACCGCCTTAAGGGTCGTGACCGCACCCTGACTGACCACCTGTGCTGCCTGCAGGTGTTCGGCGAGTTGCTCTAGCGTCAATTCCATGGGTCAGTTCTGGGGGGCGTCAATCTTGGCGTCAATCTTGTCGATCACCTGGTCGGAGATATCTACCAGGCCATCGTCGAAAAGGAGCTTGTGCGTGTTCATCGCGGATGCCAAGGCCTGTTCGTTCGGCAGGGGAAACTCGGGCTCGGTCCTTTCAAAGACCATCTTGAGCCCCATCTCCCTGGCCACCTCACTGACGGCTGCCAGCACTTCCTGGTACATTTTTTCCGTCCACTCTCGGCCTTTTGCGCTGGCCATTTGGTTGTAAAACTTTTCGGTCGCCTCCAGCTTGGCCTGTTTCATGAGCATGCCTCTAAAGTGGGCGAAATGGTCCTCGCTGCCGGGACGCATGGTCTTGAGGCTGGCCTCGTCGGCCTGCAGTTCCTGAGCCTCTTTCTGAAGCTCCGCACGCCAGCCATTCTGCTCTGCCTGCACTTTTTTGAAATGCTCGGTATTCTTCTGACTCAAGCGCAAGACCTTCATCACACTCACGACACCTATTTGGTTCCAGGGTGCCACCGAGTTCTGTTGCGCGGGGCTCTGGTGGCCCATCGCTAGCACGAGGAGCGTTGAGAGACAACATAGAACAATCGTGGTTTTGAACTTCATAGTCTATCCTTTCGGTCGTAACGATTCCTAAAACAGTCGTCCCATCGTGAAGTTGAACTGACGTACGTCATCCTTTTCATCTTTGCGCAGCGGCACCCCGAACTCGAATCGCATGGGCACGGGGCCAAACCATTGGGGCACCAGTATCTGGATCCCGGTCCCGACGGAGTAACGCCACCCGCCCGTGTCGACCACACCACTGTCTATAAAGGCCAACAGCGCGAAGTTCTCGCCCAGCAGGGGAATTGTCGCTTCGCCACTGGCGGTGAACACCCAATCGCTACCGATAGGATCTTTGATCTGGGGGACCGGCGCCGTGGCGGGATTGTCAAAGACCTGGAGTCCGCGCGTGCTCACGCCTCTATAGTCAAACCCACGAATCGAGTACCCACCCGAGCCCCCCGCATAAAACATCTCGAAGGGGGGAGCATCGCCAAGGATCGTGCCGCCCTTGACGCTGGCCGACAACACGGTTTTCCGCTCCAAGACGTCCTCGTACAGGGTGTAGTAGCGAACGGCGCTGGCCGTGGCGATGCCAAAATTAAACTCGCCAAAGACCTGCTCGTAGGCCACTCGGAAGACATAGCCTTCATGGGGCATATAGATGTCGTCCACAACGGTCTTGCCCGTCCCCACCTTGAGGCCGGTGATATAGTTGTCCCCTTCCACATCGCGGATCTCCTGAGGCGCGTCGAAGTCCAACGCTTGCACACCGACGCGCTCCGTGCGAACGTTGAAGACCTTGCGATACTTGCCCCACTGACGATGCTCAAAACCCACGGCGGCCCGGAGACGCTTCTCCTCATAACTCTTGAGCAGGAACTTCGACAGAGTATAGCTGCTGCCGCTGACATTCAGATTGATGGGCCGATCCCGAAAATAGGGATCACTGAAGGAGACAGAATAGCGGCTAAAGCGCGTCCCCGGCTCCAAGGCGATCCGCATGTTTTGGCCCGCCCCACGAAAGGCCTTCATGAAAAAAACCTCCTTCCAACTCTCAGGCCAATCCTGAATATCAAAGTTTTGCTGCTGGTAGACCAACTGCCCCACAAACCCATAACTACTGCTGACCCCCACGCCCGGCATGATCATGCCGGTCATGCCCTCGGTGATATCGACATAGACATCCTTTTGGTCGGGCGCACCGTTGGCGGCGGGGACGGGTTGAATGATCACCTCTTCGGCGAGAGTACTCCGTTGCACATATTTTTCCAAGAGACTGTCACCTTGGACCGGGGCGAACTTGGCGTTGTACAGTTTACCCGGGGTGAAGCCGTACTCGTCCAACACCCGGCGTACGACCTTGTCCTGGACCCCCTCATTGCCACTCACATGGATTTGGCCGATGCGAAACTGCCTCCCTTCGACCACCACAAACTCCACGACAACCGTGCGATTCTCGGCATCCGCTTTGAAGCGTGGTGTCTGCGTCACCTTTACGTCGATAAAACCGTTTTCCCGATAGAGATCCTCAATATCACGTCGGCCTTTTTCCGCCAGCTCGCGCAGATAGATCTGTCCCGAAGTGACCTCAATGTTTTTGCTGAGCACCTCTTCGCTGAAGTGGGTCGCCCCGGAATAGGTCACCCTCTCCACACGATAGGGCTTCCCTTCGTCAATGGCAAAGGTGATTGTGGCCCACTCTTTGTCCTCGGAAAAATCGGTGTTCGGCTCCACCTTGTGTCCCAAATAGCCGTGATCGTAGTAAAACTCGCGCAGCTTCTCGGCATCCTCTTCCACCCTCTGCGCTGTGTAGTAGGACGGAAGAACAAACATTTTCTTGGCTTTCGTTTTGACGACCGCGCTCAAAGTATCATTTCGGTACGCCCTGTTGCCTTCAAATCTAACCGCCTTGATACGAACACGAGCCCCTTCCCGAATGGTGAATTCCAATCGCCCGCTGGGAAGAAGGTCTTTGTTCTGTAAGACCTCCACAAAGACGTAACCCACTTTTTTATGAACGTCTACCAGGATGCGCCGCGCGCCCTCGGCCAAGAAGGGATCCATCTGATCTCCCAACTCAATGCCGATACGCTGGCGCAGCACCTTCTTCTTGAAATGCGCATTCCCGTGAAAGTCGATCGACCGGACGATGTCTCCGCGAAGAGTCACCTCGTCTGTCGCCGCATCCACGCCGAGTGGTGTCCCTGGGACAGCACCATTCACGGCGGTCAGAGAGGCGTGACAGACAAGCAGGACGGCCATGAAGAGAGTCGAGGGTCCGGCGGGCCGTGGACACCATGATGTTCGCCTGGGGAGGCCCAACCTAGCGCCCCCCCCGGGGGTCGATAACATCTCCCCGCAGTGGGCACACGCTCTACTGGAATTTCTTATCCATTCCATACAGCTCTTTGAACAGCTCAATGACGATGGTTCCTCTTCCCAACCACTCTCACCTAGAAGGGAACCGATTGCTCCGGGATATGGGAAGCATTTTCAAAACGCGTACATTCCTCTCGGAAAACCAGCTTCACCATGCCCGTAGGACCATTTCGCTGCTTTGCCACGATCACTTCAGACAGGTTGTCCTTGTCATACTCTAAATCACCACGATGATAGTAGTCCTCGCGATGCAACAGAAGAATGACATCTGCATCCTGTTCGATGCTACCACTCTCCCGCAGATCACTCATGCGGGGACGATGACCGTCACGTCCCTCCACGCTGCGATTTAATTGACTGAGGACCACGACCGGCACATCCAGTTCTCGGGCCAGGGCCTTGAGATATCTGGAAATCAGACTGATTTCCTGTTGACGCGACTCGACCCGAGTTCCCACATGCATGAGGGTCAAATAATCAATGACGATGATTTCGATCCCATACAGATTTTTTAGACGCCGGGCCTTGGCCCTGAGTTCCAGGGGAGTCAACGCCGAGGTGTCGTCGATATAGATCGGCGCTTCGGACAGGATGCCGCAGGCCTCGACCAGTTTCTGATAATGCTCTGTGGTCAACATCCCCTTGCGAACCCGCTGGGCATCCACCGAACTCACACTGCACAGAAAACGCTCGGCCAACATCTGCTTGCCCATTTCCAGGGAAAAGAAGGCGATGGGCACCTTTTCACGGACACCCAGATACTCGGCCACGTTCAAGACGAAGGTCGTCTTGCCCATGCTGGGACGCCCGGCAATAATGATCATATCCCCCTTTTGAAAGCCACAGGTTAGATCGTCCAACTCAAAGAAACCGGTGGGCACGCCCGTGACATGAGTCCCCTCTCTCTTTTCGATGATCTCATAGACATGGGTCACAAGCTCTTTGATCGGGCTCGCGGCAGTACTGATCTTCTCCTCAGTGACAGCAAAGACCTTCTGTTCCGCTTCATCGAGGATTTGGGACACATCGACGCTCTGGTCATAGGCCTGATCCAATGTCGCCGTGGCCGCGCCAATCAACTGCCGCAGAATCGCCTTATCCTTGACAATGTTCGCATAGTAGCGCACGTTTGCCGAGGAAGGCACGGAATCGACAAGTCTGGAGAGATAGGCCACCCCTCCCACCGCCTCAATCCGCTTGCGACGTTCCAGCTCGTCCCGCAGGACGACCCCATCAATCGTCTCACTCTTGTGGTTCTGGTACAGATCCAACAGGGCTTCAAAGATAAACCGGTGCTCCGTCCGATAAAAAGAGTCAATATTGAGCAGTTCCACGACTTCGCCGATACAGGCCGGGTCAATAATCATAGATCCCAACACCGCCGCTTCCGCCGCCAAAGACTCCGGCATGCGGCGCATTTCGCCCAAGCGGCTCGCCTGCGGGGCGGCTTTGCCGAATCGGTCCGCTGATCGCTCTTCGCGGACCGTCCCATCCCTAGTCTGATCGTCTGGCATGCCGCTCCTTCACGCTGTGTCGCTGCCGGCGGCGTTGGCTCCGGCAAGGGGCTGATCCGAGACCACGACCACACTCACGGAGGCTGTCAAGTCTTCCGCGAATCTCAAATGGACCGTATGGGTCCCCAACTCCTTAATGTGCGTGCTCAACTGGACGATCTCGTCGGCCACTGCGAATCCCTGTTCGCGGAGGTTCGCAGCAATCTCTTTTTCCGTAATGGAACCGAACAGATGCCCTTGCTCATTGGCCTTGGCTGCCACGACGGCTTCCGCGCCTTCCACTTTCGCCGCGGCTTCCGCCAATCTCTTACGAACCTTGATACGCTCTTCAGATCGAGCGCCTTTCTCTTTGGCAATGGCTCTTAGATTGCCCTGACTCGCGACTTTCGCCAACCTCTGGGGCAATAGGTAATTGCGAGCATACCCTTCGTTGACCTCAACCACATCACCAAGCCAACCAAGCTTTTCAATGTCATCACAAAGCAAAACCTTCATATTCTTTACCTCAACTGTCTAGATGGGGCGCGTCAGGCTTCTGGGCAAAAATAAAGACGGGCATAGAACCCGTAGAGAGACCTATGTCGTGTAGGGCAACAGCGCCATAAACCTCGCCCGCTTGACAGCCCGCTGCGCCTTGCGCTGACATCCCGCGCAGTTGCCACTGCGCTTGCGTGAATAGATCTTACCACGATTCGTCAACAGTTTCTGCAGGGTATCGATATCTTTGTAATCGATATACTTGACGGAACCCCGGCAGAACCTGCATTGCGTCGTTTCACGCGCACCGGCAAAGCTAGGTTTTCTGTTGTTTCTTGGTTTTCTGTTGCTCAGCATCTTTCCCATAACGACCCTATCACATGGATTTACTTAAAACGGAATTTCATCCTCTGGAATACCGGCCGGCGGAGCCTGGGGGGCCGGCGAAGCCTGGGGGGGCGACACCGCCGGCGGATCCGACATGGGGGCGGCGGAGGCCGGGGCCGGCTCTAAATCCGGAGCCGCGGCCTGTGTCTCATAGCCGGAGGGCCGCTCTGGCTGATCCCCTTGACCCCGTAGAAACTGAAAGTTCTCGACGGTGACTCGATGCTTGCTCTTCTTACTGCCATCCTGCGCGGTCCAGCTATCGAAGGTCAGTCTCCCCTCCACGAAGACCGGGCTGCCCTTGGTCAAGTACTTGTTAATGGTCTCCGCTTGGCGCCCAAACGAGCGGCAGTCGACGAAACAGGTCTCCTCCCGCTGCGAACCATCTTGCCCCGTCCATTTACGGTTCGTCGCCAAACCGAAGTCGACAACCGGTGTCTGGCTCGGCGTATAGGACAGCTGTGGGTCTCTAGTTAGTCTCCCCATCAACAAAATCTTATTGTAATTAGCCATTGGTTTCTCCTTATTAAATCATCCCAGTGATCGACCCTTGTTTCGCTCTGCTGTCGCCGTCACACATCAACTTGATTCTCCTGGCCCTCGACCTCCTCCTGGGGAGATTGAGCCTCGACTTTGGACTCGCCAGTCGATGCCTCGTTGTTCAACTCCGACGACTCAGTCGTTGTCGCGGCTGGAGCCGTCTTTTCCGCAGTGGCGGCTGCAGCCGTCTTCTCCGCAGTCGCAGTAGGGGCTGGAGCCGACTTCTGCGGGGTCGCAGTGGCGGCATCAGCCGTCGTCTCGCTCCGGGCAGCATCCGCTGAATCCCTGCGAGCGGGACGCTCCCCGGGCCTCACGTAATCGGTCGGGGCCTTGCTCTCCCCGCTCACGTCCCTGCGAATACACTCCTCAGGACGGCCTTCCGTGCTCAAAACCAACACCCGCGCGATCTGTTCGGAGAGATTGACATCTTTCTCGATAGAAGCGATTTTCAGCGGGTCCGCGTTGAAGAAGGCCAATATGTAGGTGCCACGACCCTTGTGCCCGATTTCATAGGCCAGTTTGCGGTCCGCCCACTTGCGGATGGACACCACGTCCACGTCCGCCCGCTTCAACACGCGGTTAATCGCGGCCAGTGTGCCATCCCAATCGGAACCGGCTTGCGCCGAATCGACCAGGAACATGGCCTCATACAGTCTCTTTGTTGGGTCCAGAACCATCTCTGTTGCTTCTTTAGTTTCTTCCAAAACTGATTACCTCCCGCCAACCTGGGCTATTAGCAGTTTAGCCATTAGCTGTTGGCAATTAGCAGATTTAGGCGTTCAAACGAAATCCGGTTCACTTCGGCCGGCTATTATGCATTGTAGTCCGTCATGGCTCTGTTCAATCCATGCTCCATCCAACACACTGCCGCCTCCATTGCCCTGTCAATCGCCTCGTCCAACACCATGCGCTCCTGCCGGGAGGGTCGCCCCAACACATGGCCCACGCCATCACAATACTCGGGTCGACCTATCCCCACCCGGCAGCGCGGCACTTCTTGTGTGCCCAGCCGGGTCAGAATGTCGGCCAAGCCATTGTGTCCACCCGCGGAGCCCTTCGAACGTATCCGGAGGCATCCGGGTTCCAAATCCATATCATCAAAAAAAACCATCACATTGTCCAAGGGCAATTGATAGAAACCCACCGCCAGCGAAACGGCCTGACCACTCAAATTCATGTATTGCCACGGCTTCAGAAGCAGCACCTTGTGAGCCTCAACATCAACCATGCCATAGCGAGCTCCAAACTTCTGCTGCTTGACCTCCACCGCAAAGCGCCGAGCCAACGCATCAACCACTGCAAATCCCACATTGTGTCTCGTCTTCGCATATCTCAACCCGGGATTTCCCAAGCCAACCAGCATCTTCATCTCTGCCATAAGAACCGTTCACTAGCCGGCCGATGACTCGTCCGTCTTCTTCTCGGTGATGACTTCGGGGCCGCTGGCGGTGGCGACGGGTTCCTCTTCGATCTCTCCTTCCTCCGCACTGATCGCTGCAGCCTTCATGTGGCAGGTCACCAAGAGCGTCTCCACGGGACTGACCAAATCCACGCCATCCGGTAAATCAATGGCGCTGGCATGGAGCACATCGCCCACGCCAACATCCTTCACGTTCACGACGATGGTGTCGGGGATGTTCGCCACCAAACACTCGACCTCCAGACGGCTGGCATGTTCTTCAATGATGCCGCCCTCTTGTATGCCCCTGGCCGTACCCTTGAGTTCAATCGGCACCTGTACCTTGATGCGTTCGGTCACATCGACACGCATAAAATCGACATGCACGACATGGCGCCCAAAATGATCGTATTGTAGGTCCTTCACAATCATTGCCTCGGGTTTGCCCTCGATCTCAACCTCCATGAACCGATGGCCCTGATGGAGACCCTGTACGAAATCATGTGCGTCCAAGGAGAGAGAGGTCGGTGTTTCCTTGTGCCCATAGACCGTCGCCGGCACGCGTCCTTGCTTGCGGATCCTCACTGCATCCTTGGTGCCCGTTTTGGTGCGTACTTCTGCTTTTAGCAGAAATGTGTTTCCCATAGTTGCCTCACCCGCAAGCTGCCGACCACTGGAGTCATTGGGAGCTGCCACAAAATTGAGATGAATCCTTCTGCATATTGTCTCACAGGTCCACCTAACCATAGGCCTAAACAACAGGCCTAATAACGGGCCGACTTTTTAAATAGACTACTGACAGACTCGTTCTTGTAAATCCTGCGAATGGCCTCGCCGATCATCACATCACAGCCGAGAACCTTGATTTTCCCAAGTTTTTCAACGTCCTTAACGAGAGGAATCGTGTCTGTCACCACGACTTCATCAATTGGCGCCTGCTCCAGTCGTTCGAGTGCCGGACCGGCGAAGACACCGTGCGTCGCCCCGATCGTCACGCTATTGGCCCCCCGCTCCTTCACCATTTGGGCGGCACTGCATATCGTCCCCGCCGTAGCGATGATGTCATCCACCATCAACACCGAGCGACCTTCCACGTCACCGATGAGGGTGAGAGCCTCCACGGCGTCCCCCGTCAACCGTTTTTTGTGCACGATGGCCAAGTCCCCCCCCAGGTCGTCCGCATACTTGGCTGCGATTTTCATGTTGCCCACGTCCGGCGCGACAACCGTCAATCCTTCGAAGTGCCTCTTGGCAAAATAATCGCACAAGATGAGTTCGCCAGACAGATGATCCACAGGGATATCAAAAAAACCCTGAAGCTGATTCGCATGCAAGTCCACCGTCAGGACCCGATCCGCACCTGCGGTGGTGATTATGTTGGCCACCAGCTTGGCCGTGATCGGCACGCGTCCCTCATCCTTGCGATCCTGTCGGGCATACCCAAAGTAGGGGATGACAGCCGTAATACGCTGCGCACTCGCTCGGCGTAGACAGTCCAGAAAGATCAGCAGTTCCATCAGGTGTTCATCCACCGGCAGACAGGTCGACTGAATGACGAAACAATCGCTGCCGCGCACGTCCTCCGCGATCCGAATCCACTTTTCCCCATCAGGAAATTTCTCGATTTGGACCCGCCCCAGAGGCACGTCCAAGTAGGCACACACGGAATCTGCCAAATGAGGGTTGCTGCTCCCAGAAAAGATACGAATACCCGTGTTCAAGCTCATCCGCGCGCCTCACCTCCCCCCATCTGCTTGGCCGATTTCATTTCATCGCCCCTTTCGTCAACGGTGCGTTGGGAAACCACCGATCCGGATTCCATAAAGACACCCAACAGGACGTCATTCTCCAACACCGTGCCCCCCGTCACATAGGCAAAGGGGCCGATGCGGCAGCGCTCGCCGATTTCGACATCGCCGTGGATATAGGTAAAGGGCTCGATGACGGTATCCAGGCCGATCTCGACCCCTGCGTCGATCCAGGTATTGTCGGGGTCCACAATAGTCACGCCCCTGTCCATCAGTTCCTCTTGAATCCGACGCTGCATGACCTTGCTGGCCACACTCAGCTGCGCCCGACTGTTCACGCCCATCGCCTCTTCCGGTCGCACCGCCGTCACGGCCAGCACCCTGTGACCCAAGGAAATGGCCCCAGCAACGGCATCCGTCAGATACAGTTCCTGCTTCACATTGTTGGGCTTCACCTTAGCCAAGAGGCTAAACAGGAGCTGATTGTCGAACAGGTAATAGCTCGGATTCACCTCTTTGATCTCTAATTGCTCGGGTGTGCAGTCGCTATGCTCGACAATGCCCTGAATATTTCCATGACTGTCGCGGGCAATCCGCCCATAACCGCTGGGATCCTCCAACAGGGCGGTTGCCAAGGTTGCCTTGGAATTCTCGGCATCGTGCTTCTCGATCAGTGTCTTCAGTGTTTCGGCTCTGATCAGCGGCCCGTCGCCACACAGGATCATCGTGTCGCCCGCAAATTCCCGCAGGTGATCCTGACAACACATGACCGCGTGCCCCGTGCCCCGCTGCTCTCTCTGCTCCACCCAAAAAATATCCTGAGCGTCTGCATAGCGCTCTTTGACCTGGTCGGCGCCAAAGCCGACGACCACCAGAATCCGGCTGATGTTCACGGCCCGACAGGCTCCAAGGACGTGAGCCAACATCGGCCTACCACTGACTTCATGGAGCACCTTGGGAAGCTGGGTGTTCATCCGGCTGCTCACACCGGCGGCTAGGATGATGGCGACTTTTTCTTTCATACTAAAGACTCAGAAAAGATACAGACTTAAATAAGGTTCAAGCACCGTAAGCACTACCCGACCAGGACTCGAACCTGGAATATGGGCACCAAAAGCCCATGTGTTGCCAATTACACCATCGGGTAAACAAACTTAGGCACACCCCATGTGTCTCTCTAAGTTGTCACGGAAGCTACCAAGTAGCCTGACTTGGCTCTGGCGGAGGCCTGAGTCAACGACGCCGTGAAACGGTTGACCCCAAGCTGCGAGACTCAGCGATCCACCCCATGCGTCAGAGCAAAATCGAAGAGTCTACCTTACCGGCATGGTCCCGCCAAATCAAATGTTTTTGCCCCAATTCTTCAAGTATTCAGGAAATCTGCTCCACCAGGTGGTCCAGGATGGCGGTCATGTTGTCGTAGTCTCGACTGTCGACCTTGCGCCTCAGGCGCTCTCCGCCTGGGGAATCATAGGCCAAGGTAAACACCCCTTTCGTCTTAAAATGGGTCCTGTCAATCTCCTGGATGGCGTCATAGGGGATGCGAACCCTATTGTGAATGACCAGCTCGCTCTCTTCCGCCACGATTCGTCTCTTGCTAACGACGAAGAGACGCAGGCCTATCAGCAGGGCGCCACCCAAGAAAAAGGGGGGCGACTTTTGATTAAACCGCAGTGTGGCGTCCGCCACCCCCTCCTCATTCGTGTGTGCTTCGGTGAAACTCTCGTTCAGAAATCCATCGTAGGCGAACCAGCCGGCAAAACCGACCAAACCCAGTGCGTAGACCAGAAGCCAGAACTTCGTGTTTTTGCTGATGGGAGCCACAATGACCATCCTTGTTCGTGCCTTCTGTCGAACCATGTTCCCAGACCACACCGCTGTTTGCGACCTTGCGATCCCGATGATGCCGCGTCTTGGGAACTCCATTATAGTCTGCCAATCCTATCACGCCACTGCGATGAACGAAAGGAGCAAGACAGAAACGACAGCAGCGAGAGGTTCGCGTAATATCGACCTCCTGCCGGGGGACAAAAACCATGTTACCTAAACCCTCTGACCTGCCTTATCTGAGCGGACGAAGACCACCGCATTCAAGAAAATCAAGGAGTACTGATCATGGCACGCGCAGAAGGTACGTCTAGACGAGCTTGGATCTACGTGCCCCTACCGGCACTCATCCTGCTGCTAGGACTGTCATCGCCCAGCTCCGGCGGGGGTTGGGGCTTGGGTTTCAAGGTGGGCGCGCAGACGCTGGACAGCCCCATTACGGGCAACCGGAGCACACGCACCCGTTTTGAGGTGGAACTGGCCAGTCCGCTCTTTGCGGACGACTACATGGATCTGGCCCTCAGCTTCGGGGGCTCCTCCTTGGCCACGGTCTCCGAGTACACCATCGCATTCGACTCGCTCGGCTTCATTGAAGAGACCTTGGAAGACCATCTCATCCTCTACGACCTCCGGCTGGCCGCCCGATTCTATCCCCGGGGACCGGGACCCACCGGCTACGTGGACGATCTCCGCGTCAAGCCCTATGTCGGCGCGGGCTTCGGTTATTTCAGCATGGTCGATCACTGGAAGGACACACATACCGAAACCACGGTCGATGCGTTCGGACCAGGACTCGACTTCAGCATCACGGACGTTCAAAAAGGCAGCGAGACCTGGGCCAAGGGCTTCTTCCCCTTCGTCACCGCGGGGGTCAACGTGGCGGTCACCTCTCATCTGGATGTGTTGGTGGAATTTCAGTACGACTTTAACAAGAAGAACGCCGGCTTGGACTTCAGCGGCCCGATCGGCACGATCGGCTGTCGCGTCAGGTGGTAATCAGTGATCGGTAGTCAGTAGCCGGTAGCCGGTGACGTTTCATGCCGGAACTCACACAAACACCGCATTCAGGTGCGATCGCCCGGGGATCCGCAGTTTGCGCCTTCCGTTCATCATACAACTGTCTATAATAGTACGTTTTCTGTAGACATCGATCATTGTGCCGGGAATGCGGACATGAACAACGGACAAATCGCGGGTCTCTTGCTGAATCTGGAACAGCGTCTCATTGCCATGGGAATCTCGGAGACGCTAGCGGCGCTGATTGCCACCTCGGTGGGATTGCTGGGCATTCTGGTCGTGGCCTGGATCGCGAACTGGGTCGCCAAGCGTCTGATCATTCGCGTGCTACATCACGTGGCCGATCGTAGTAAGACGCATTGGGACGACGTTCTCGTCAAGCACCATGTCTTTGTCCGCATGTCCCATCTGGCCCCTGCCCTGGTCATCTATCGTCTGGCAGCGGTTTTCTTCTCCTCAGAAACGGGCGCCTGGTCGGGTGCACTGCAGACCGGGGCCAAGTTCTACATGGCGCTGATGGGCTGGTTCGTGGTGAGCGCCTTCCTGAACGCGGTGGTCGAGATTTACGGCACCTTCTCCTTTGCACGCCGCATCCCCATCCGTAGTTTTATTCAGGTCGCCAAGACGCTGCTCGCCATTGCCACCGGCATTCTCGTCTTGTCCTGGCTCCTCGACAAGGACCCCAGCAAGCTGTTGGCCGGTATGGGGGCGATGACGGCCATTTTGATATTGGTATTTAAGGATTCCATCCTGGGTCTGGTCGCAGGCATCCAGTTGTCTGCAAACCGCATGGTGCGCATAGGAGACTGGATCGAGATGCCTAAATACGGGGCCGACGGGGATGTGACCGACATCTCGCTCACGACCATCAAAGTGCAAAACTGGGACAAGACCATCTCGACCATCCCGGCCTACGCCCTCATTAGTGACTCTTTCAAGAACTGGCGCGGCATGGAGGAATCCGGCGGCCGACGCATCAAACGCAATTTATACATCGATATGAATTCAATCAGCCTCTGCGACCAGGCGATGGTGGATCGCTTCAAGAAGTTTCAACACATCACTCAATACATAGAAGGCAAGCAAGACGAGATCGAGCGACACAACAGCAGTGAACACATCGACACCACCGAAGTCATCAATAGTCGCCGACTCACCAACATCGGGACCTTCCGGGCCTATGTCGAGGCCTATCTCAA
>JADFHU010000360.1 GCA_022567055.1 Planctomycetota bacterium | reverse complement strand
TGACGGGTTCAGATGCCAATTGATTCTCCAAAACTCTGAATGGGTTGTCCAGCAGCGTTCGTGAAACGGTCCTGGTCAATTCTAGAACTTCAATCCAGCCTCTCGAGCTGCCTCTGCGAGCATCTTCACTCGCCCATGATACTTGTATCGATTCCGGTCAAAACTTACACACCGTATACCCACATCCAATGCCTGTTTGGCGATCGCCTCGCCTACCGCTTTGGCCGCCTTCTGATTGCTGCCAACCGAGATCTCCGACTGCAGACTCTGACTCTTGCTCCCACAGGCAGCCAGCGTCACCCCTGCCGTATCGTCAATGATTTGGGCGTAAATATGTCGGTTCGACCGAAACACACTCAGTCTCGGTCGCTCCGCCGTACCGAACACTTTCTTGCGAACGTGGTACCTACGCCTTGCAACCGCCTTCTTCTGCTGTATCGTTTTCATGAGAGAGTATTCAATAAAAGACGCATAACAAAAAACTCTTAACAAACTCGCTTAAGCGCCCGAGGCGAAAGCCTTACCCGCTTTACGGCGTACATGTTCATCCGCGTACCGAATCCCCTTGCCCTTGTAGGGCTCAGGAGGCCTAATGCTTCGCACATTTGCAGCAAACTGCCCGAGAACACACTTGTCGAATCCTTGAATCGAAAACCGGGCTGGAACGTCGTTACCCCGCGTAGCGGGCACATCGATATTGACCTTCAACCCGGCGGGGATTTTCAGCTCGACGGTATGGCAGAACCCTATCTGAAAGACGAGCTTGCCACCCTGCTCTTTGACGTTGTAACCCGTGCCAAAAATCTCCAGTTTCCGCTCGAACCCCTTGCTCACGCCCTCGACCATATTGGCAATCAAAGCACGCATGGTGCCATGGAGTTGCTTGGCCTTGCGGTCATCCGGCTGGGCATTTTCGACGGAGACCACCTTGTTGCCGTCACGCATCCCCACCGTGATGAGAGGGTGACATTCCATCTCCATTTTGCCCTGGGGACCGGATACCTTGACCTTGCGGCCCATCAGTTCAACGCTCGTTCCGCTCGGGACTTCTATGACTTTCTTTCCAATTCGACTCATTTAAGTGACCATGCAAAGTAGTTCCCCACCGATATTCGATGCGCGGCAGGTTCTATCACTCAAAATACCTTTACTTGTAGATACAATGGAAATGCCGAGTCCTCCGAGGACACTGGGAAGATCGGCGACGGAACTGTATACCCGACACCCGGGCCGGCTGGTCCGTGCGATCTCCGTAATCGCCGAGCGACCCTCTTGATCATACTTCAACTCGACCCTGAGAATGCCCTGTTTATTATCATCAATGGTATCGAAACCGATAATGTACCCTTCATCCTTCAAAACGGCTGCGATGCCCTTGCAGATGTTCGAGGCCCTGATGTCCACCTGTTTCTTGCCGACCGTGGCTGCATTCCGTACTCGGGTTAGCATGTCGGCAATCGGATCGCTTAAACTCATGCGCTGCGCCTCGTCAATGGCTTCATCGTTAACCTTCTCACCAACTCGCCTTCCGAACGCCGGGAATCTTGCCCTCATTGGCCAGTGTTCTGAAGCAAATACGGCAAATCTTGAACTTTCGATACACCGCCTTGGACCGACCGCATAGCTGACATCGCCTATACCCGCGGACCCTAAATTTCGGCTTCAATTCTGCCTTAAACTCTAATGCTTTGGTGGACATTCACTTGCTCCGAACCATCGTGTTCGCGTCTCCTGCGGCTTTTTGCCACATGCTAATCCTCACCCGCCGTACTCTTGAAAGGCATGCCAAAGAGCCTCAACAGGGTCCGGGCTTCTTCATCTGTTTTGGCTGTCGATACGAGCGTAATGTTCATACCCTGTTGAAACTCAACTCGACCTACGTTTATTTCCGGAAAGATGCTTTGTTCCGTCACCCCAAAGGAGTAGTTCCCGCGACCATCAAAACTCTTCGGACTCAGCCCCCTGAAGTCTCTCACCCTGGGGATGGCCAGATTGATGAGCCTGTCCATGAACTCGTACATTCTCACCCCTCGGAGGGTCACCTTCAATCCGGTCTCATTGCCTTCGCGGACCTTGAAATTCGACACGCTCTTCTTCGCCTTGCAGACGAAAGGCTTTTGACCGGAAATGATCGACAAATCCTCTTTGGCCAATTCCAAAAACTTCTTGTCCTGCAGGGCCCTGCCGACACCCATGGATATGACAACCTTATCCATCTTCGGAACGGCCATCACATTCTTATAGCCGTACTCTTTCTTCAACCCATCGACCACAGTCGACCTATAAATATCTCGTAAGCGTGCCATCTGCTACTCTCTTCGTCCCAACTATTCAGTCACTCTTCTTGAGCATCGTCCACAAGTCACTTTGCCTTGGTGACAACACCTATTTCGGATCCGTCCACCGCACACCTGATCTTCTTGCCCTTGCCGTCCACTCGAAAATGGACTCGAGTGCCCTTGGAGGTAGAGGTGCTGACGGGCAACACGTTGCTAATATGGATGGGTTGTTCCACGTTCACTCGCCCCCCCTGAGGGTTCTTCCGGGAAGGTCGGACATGCTTATGAGCCATATTTTGGCCCTGGATCAGCACCCTCTGCTTGGCAGGGTCGACGCTCAAAACCTTACCATGGGCGCCTCGATGGTCACCGGCAATAATCTCCACCGTATCGCCCTTCTTGATATGTAACGCCATGGTTCTACTCAACTAAAATCAATAGGAACACTGTTCGATTAGGCAACCTCTGCCAAAAGACACGGTCACACAACCTCGCTGGCAAGCGAGACTATTTTCGTCTGATTCTTTTCACGCAATTCCCGAGCCACAGCCCCAAAGATGCGAGTTCCAATAGGGTTTCCATCGGCATCGATCATGACCGCGGCATTGCTGTCAAATCGAACGTAACTGCCGTCGGCCCGCCTTACGGGATACTTAGTGCGAACGATAATACATTTATGTACTTTTTTATCGTCGAGCTGGCAATTGGGGAGCGATTTCTTGATAGCAACACAGACGACATCACCTACGGTCGCCGTAGGCCGTCTGGCCTTTCCTTGGCGGGACCCACCCCTGCCCAGCACCTTAATACAGAGGGCCAACTTCACACCAGAATTGTCAGCGATGCTGAGCATCGTCTCTTGCTGAACCATTATCTACTCTCACAATAGTGTCGTTTCAATCCTAGAGGGCCTTTTTAACGACCCTCACGACTCGCCAGCTCTTGGTCTTGCTCAATGGCCTGCACTCAGAAATCTCAACCAGATCACCGACGCAACTGACGTTGTTTTGGTCATGGGCCGGCACCTTCATCCGCCGCTTGACATATTTCCCGTACTTCGGGTGTTTGACCTTGTATTCGCTAGCCACCTGAATACTCTTGTTACCGCTTATACTCACCACGGCACCCGTCATCGTTCTCACCTTCTTATCCTTTCACTACGGTTCCCTTGGAGTCTAAACCAACCTGATCCTATTTTTCGTTTAGTACGGTCAATACGCGGGCAATTTCACGTCTTGTGTTCTTGACGGAATGACAGTTTTCCAGCTTTTCCGTCACGGCCTGCGATCTCATATCGAACAGTTTCCGCTGCAATTCAAGCAGCTTGTCTTCCAACTCGCCCGCAGCCATTTCTCTCAGTTGTTTTGCTTTCATCGTGTTCTCCGCGGCATGACGAATCGCATGACTGCGACAGCCTGAACCCTCAAGGAGTCCCCCGCCATCAAATCGTGTGGCGTCTCTTTACAAAACGGCATCGTATGGGCATCTTGTGTGACACCCTCAAGAGGGCTGTCTTGGCAACATCTTCCGGCACACCGCCGATTTCAAAGCATATCTGGCCAGGCTTGACGCACGCCGCCCAATAGTCTGTTTCTCCCTTGCCTTTACCCATTCGGGTTTCCAGAGGTTTCGAACTGATGGGCTTGTGGGGGAAGATACGAATGTACACCTTGCCTTCACGTTTGAGGAAATGGGTCGCCGCAATACGGCCTGCCTCAATGTGCCGACCGCTGACCCAAGCCGTCTCCAAGACCTGCAAACCGTACTCACCGAAGGCGACGTAGTTGTTTCGTCCAGCGTGCCCTTTCATCTTGCCACGCTGGCTTTTTCTGTATTTGACTCTCTTTGGCATCATTGCCATGATGTCGGACCCTTAATTCAATTCTTTTCGTCTAGCTTCCTTCACCTGCACCATTTTCACTCGGAGCACCGTCCACTGCCGGCGGCGCAGCGGCCTCAACTGGAGCGGAGGTTTTCTCAGCGGGCCGCGGCCGGGGTGGCCCACCTGGCCCACTTGGCCCACCAAACCCGTCTCTCCGGGGCCGTCTTCTACGCCGCTGTACGGGCTCAATCTCTTCGCCAAACTTGCCCTTGTAGATCCAGACTTTGATGCCGATCGCCCCGTAGGTTGTTCGAGCCGTTGTCGTTGCGTAATCGACATTCGCGTCAAGGGTGTGCAGCGGAATGGAGCCTAGTTTTTGAGTCTCCTTGCGCGACATTTCCGCCCCGCCCAAACGGCCCGATGCGATGATCTTGACGCCTTTGGCGCCCGCACTCATGGCATTCTCGCAGTGCTGCTTCATCGTCCTTCTATAGGAAGCCCGTCTTCCGAGTTGCTCGGCGATCACGAGTGCGACCAACTTTGCGTTGAGATCGGGTTCCTTAATCTCAATCACGTTGACTGCGACCTCGCGGGAGGTCAACACTTGCAACTCTTCGCGAATCTTCTCAACCTCGGCACCACGCGGACCAATCACCACCCCGGGACGGGCACTGTGCAACGTCACGTTCACTTCGTTTCGTGTCCTGACAATCTCAACTTTGGCGACTGCCCCCTTGGGCATCCGCTCATTGTAACGCTTTTCGCAGTAGGCACGAATCTTCTGGTCCTCTACCAAGTAGATGCCGTAGTTTTCCTTGTGGGCAAACCACGTGCTTACCCAACCCAGTGTAATACCCGTTCTGAAACCAATAGGCGATGTTTTCTGACCCATGTGCAGTCTTCTCAAAAATGATGTAATCCTCTGTTGACCAGTCTATTCCTCTGTCAGTACGACATGTATATGACAGGCACTCTTTCGAATGGGGTGGGCACGTCCCCGGTCTTTGGCGATCCAGGTCTTGGTGCCAAGCCGCCTTCCCGCATCGTCTACCCTTGCCTCTTTGACGTACAGACTGTCGACCGAGGCCTGTTGCTCATCCGCATCCGCCAGCGCACACTTCAATAACTTTCCCACCATGGGTGCGGCCCTTTTTCGCGTAAATTTCAGCAAGTCCATCGCGTCCTGCACGGGTCGCCCCACGATAAGCTGAGTCACAAGTCGCGCCTTGCTGGCAGACAATGGGGCGTATTTATAACTGGCCCGCCAGTCTTTCAAGCTGTTCTCTTCCACGCCCAGGGCATTCGCCAGCTTGCTGACATCATCGTGACTCGGCCGGGGCTTAAACAGCCCCTTCTGCCAATTCCGAATGGCTTTGGCCGCTTCCCTGTCGTCGCGTCCGCCCATGGTCAAATGACCGGCCAAGGCCTGGGCATTGGTATTTCGCTGCCGGCAAATCCTATTCAACTTCTGCGAACTTAACATGACTCTTCTTTCACACTTGGAAGGCAACGATCATTTTCATAGCGACTCTTACTTGATCTTCTTACTCGAATGACCTTTAAACGTTCTGGTCGGGGAGAACTCGCCCAACTTGTGCCCAACCATGTCCTCCGAGACCAGCACCTTGTGAAACATCTTGCCATTGTGTACCAAGAAAGTCAGCCCCACGAATTCAGGCACAATAGTGCACCGTCTGGCCCACGTTTTTATGGGTTCGTAACTGCCTTCATCAACGTGTTTGCTCACTTTCAAGATGAGCTTTTCGTCGACGAAAGGCCCTTTTTTCAGAGATCGTCCCATACGTTTTGGTCTCTCAAAGAACAGAGATGCGGTCGCAACTATCCGTGCCTACCACGACTACAATACTAATTGCCCGTTCCGTTTGTTTTTACGCCGCCTAATGATGCGGGAATTATTCTTATTCCTCGGATTACGTGTTTTACCGCCCTTTGCCAAAACACCCGTCGGTGAACAGGGGTGCCGGCCACCATTCGTGCGACCCTCGCCCCCTCCCATAGGATGGGCAACCGGGTTCATGGCTTTACCCCGTACGTGGGGCTTCTTGCCCATGTGACGCTTGCGCCCGG
>JADFHU010000359.1 GCA_022567055.1 Planctomycetota bacterium | reverse complement strand
AGACCACAATGAGGGCGTCCCGGCCCGCTGTGAGGAAGAACAGCGAGAACGCCATAGCAAGGAAGCCAAGGATTAAGGAATATCGAATACTTAGGGATAAGTCGTTCGATCATAGGGCCTCTCACGCACTATGAGACTTGGGACCAACCGAAATATTCCTGAGTAAGTCCCAAATTCTAACGACCGGGGCCGGTTGAGGCCACGGTCAGCTCCCCGCGAAAGGGAGCGAATGGCCCCTAGTTATCGCTACTACCTGCTACCTGGTCCCTGGTCGCGTTGAACGCAGGCAAGGTTATAGTGGTGAACGGGATGCTTGGGCGACAGCTCAATGACCTTTTCGCAGGTGGTGATCGCCTCTTCGAGTCTACCCTCGGCCTGCAAGATGCTGGCGAGGTTGATGTGAAAGTTGATGCTGTCGGGTTTCAGTTGCAGGGCCTTTTCCTGGGCGGCGATGGACTCCGCATGGCGGTGCTGAAGCTTGAGGGCGATCGCCAGGTTGTTGTGGGCGGCCGCCAAGGCGGGATCCAGCGCGATGGCCTGCTGATAGTGAAAAATGCTCTCCGCATGGCGGTCACGGTCGCTCAGCAGATCCGCGAGGAAGAAGTGACAGTCCACGTCCTTGGCGTTGGTCGCCAAAGCAGCCTGAAACGATCGGATCGCCCGGTCGTACTCCTGAAGGCTGCGATAGGCAATGGCCAGGTTTTTGTGGGCATCCGTGTAGTTTGGCTGCAAACGCAGGGCCTCGTGGTAGGCGCGCACGGCTTGGTCCGGTTGGTCCAAGGCTTCGCGGATGACGCCCAGGGAGTTGTGCAGGTGGGGCGTCGTCGGATCTGATTCGCTGGCTTGGGAGACGAATTCTTCCGCATCTTCGAAACGCTCCTGCTTGTAGGCGATGAGTCCTAGCGAGTGCAGTGCGAGGGATTGGTGGGGATCCTGCTCCAAGACTTCCCGATAGAGGTCTTCCGCCTGGGAGAATTCTCCCTGTTGGTGCAGTCGGATCGCGGCTCTGAGCGTTTTTATTAGTTCATCCATGGTGTCGGTTTTATCCCTGGTCCTTGACGTCGTTGTCGTGGTCAGCGAAGCGGTGATCGTGGTCGTAATCGAGGTCTTTATCAATTCCATTCGCTGTTACGATTGCGGTTACGATGACGACAGCGAGCGTCGTTTCTCTGGCGAGCCGCCGCTACACGATCTCATTCTTTACAGGTTGTCTGCTATTCTCCACAGCGGTGATAGCGTTGTCTCTACTTCGTTCCAGTTGCTCCATCACATCGGCAATCACCTCAGGCGTGGACTGGCTGCCCTCGCAGGCCAGATGGCGGTAGGTCTGGCCTGTCAACCACTTGCGACCGAAATAGAGCATGTCGTTGACTTTCAGCAGTTCAATCTCAGGGTTGTGGGAGACACCCGAGGCCCCATGTTCGTGCACGCCGCGGGCCCGCACAATCCGCCACACCTCCCATCCCCGGGCCCTGGCGGTAAAACTGTAGTCGCTGTCACTGCCAATAAAGATAAAATTCTTGTCCAGCAGTCCGATCTCGTGAATCATCTCTTTGCGGAGAATCATGCAGGCGCCGTTGGCCCAATGGATCTGCTCATCCCTGGTGAAGCTGCTCAAGGGTCCATGCGTGTGGGCACCGAAGGGAAATGCCCGCAGTCCACCGGCGCAGAGACAGTAATCCCTATCCTGTACGCGCAATTGCAGCGGCGCCCCGATGCCGCATCGAGGGTGACGATCCATAAAGGAGACCATTTCCTGTACGGCCTGGGGTTCCAGATACATGTCCTGATTGAGGACGATCATGTAGCGGCAATCTTGATGGAGGTACTTGCCGATGCCCTCATTGATGGCGGCTGTGAAGTAGATGTTGTCGTGATTGTTGTCACGGATGAAGATCTCGACGGCAAGCGACTGCTCCTCCAGACAGAGGACACAGCGACTGAGCTGCTCTATCTTTTGATAGTGGGGAATGAGAACCGGTATCATGGCGCCACTTTTCTGGGGACAGAGACCGAGGCGTGACCCAGGGTCTGTTTGAGGTGTTTGAGCAGCTCGGAAAACAACGCCTGCCAGGCGGCAGGACGTGGCTGTCGAAAGAGCCGCATGCTGGGATACCAGGGGCTATCTGATCGGTTGAGCATCCAGCGCCAGTCCGGCGCATGGGGAAGCAGCGTCCAGACCGGCTTGCCCAGTGCCCCGGCCAGATGCGCTACGGCCGTATCGACGCTGATGATCAGATCCAGGTGCTCCATCGCGCATGCGGTGTCCATCAGGTCCTTGAACAGGTGACCGATGGGTGTCATCTTGAAGTCAGAGTCCAGTTCACGGATTTGTTCCATGGCCGGCCCGCGCTGAAGGCTGTACAACTGGATGGTGTCGAGCTGCGCCAGTTCGCGAAAGGAGCGCAGGTGACAGGAACGGTTGTGATCGTTGCCATGGGTGGGTGCGCCGGCCCACACGATCCCCACTTTGTAGCCTGCGCCCTCGATGCGCTGACCCCACTGCTGTACACCCTCGGGATCCGGCGTCAAGTAGGGGACCTCGAGAGGCATGGTGTCCAGATCTGTCCTGAGCAGTTCCGGCAGATCCATGATGGAGGCCCAGAGGTCAAACTGTCCCTCAGGCGTCTTCTGTGCTCCGGTCTCCAGTAGCTGATCGACACCTTTGACAGACCCCATCAAGCGCAGCAGGGGTGGCCAGGTTTCGAAGAGCAGGGTGCCCCCCATTGATTTTAGAGTTGGCAGGTAGCGGGCGAATTGGATCGTATCGCCCAATCCCTGCTCGCAGTGGATCAGAAGGCGTTTTCCCTGCAGGGCTGTGCCATCCCATTTGGGTTTTTGGTAGTGGTGTGGATAGAGCGAGCCGGCCGGCAGGGCCCGGTAGCGCCAATGGTATTGGTCCCATCCCTTTTGGAACTCACCATTGAGGAGATAGGTCAGGGCGAGATTCCAGTGGGCATCGGCGTAGCCGGGATCGATCCAGCACGCCCGCGCATAGAGCTGAATGGCTCGCTTGCACTGGCCCTTCTCCTTGTAGATGTTGGCCATGTTGTAGTACGCCTGAGGATGTTCGGGTTGCAGTTCGATAGAGCGTTGGTAGAGTTCGAGGGCATCCTCGACCTGGCCCAGGTTTTTCAGGGCAATCGCCAAGTTGTTAAACGATTCGGCCTGTGTGGGCGCCAGTCGAATCGCCTCCATGTGGTATTCGACGGCGCTGTCCGGATCTCCCAGTTCGCGAAAAATGAGCCCGAGGCGATCGTAGGCCGGCGCATAATCAGGTTTGAGTGTAATGGCCTGCTGGCAGTGCCGGGCCGCCTGGCGCAGATGGTCCTCTTCCATGAGCACGTGGGCAAGGTTGTAGTGGGGCTCGGCAAACTCGGGATCCAAAGCGATGGCCTTTTCGTAGTGGTGGCGGGCCTGAGCAAGGTCGCCCAAGGCCCGATAGCTGATCCCGGCGTTGTTGTACGCCTCTGCGTGGTCCGGCGCCCGTCGCAGCGCCAGGTCGTAGTGACGGATGGCATCCTCGTGCCGATCTTGGTTTGCCAACAGCACCCCAAACTGGTTGCAGGTCTCCACTTGGTCCGGATCCAACATCAGGGCCTGCTGAAAATTGCGATAGGCCTCTTTGTCTTGTCCGACGGCCTGCTGGCAATAGGCCAAGGTGCCATAGAGCTTGGCGCAGTTGACGTCCACCTTCAGTCCCGTCCGGCACACTTCAATAGCTTCTTCAGAGCGTCCCTGAGCCTGCAACGCGATTGCCAGGCCATTGTAGGCCTCCGGATAGTCTGCCCGTATGGAGATGGCCCGCTGGTGTGCCTCCACCGCCAGATCGGCCTGGCCATGGGCTTCCAGCAGCATGCCCAGTGTGTTGAAGAGTTGCGCATTAGAACTGTCGGCATCGATGGCCTCTCGGAGCCACTCGATGGCCTGCCCCGTCTTGGAACTCTGGTGACAGATCACGCTCAGATTGTGCAGTACTTGGACGTTGCGCGGGTCATGGACGAGGATCCGCTTGTAGAGTTCTTCGGCACGTTGGGTACGCCCCGCCTTGTGGTTGTCCATGGCCGATTCTATCATGGTGTCAACGACGGACATCAGGTTTTAACTTTCCCCGCCCGCCGGATGCGACGCGTGAATGTGGTCGTTCAGCTGGTCACACACCCGTTTGATGACCGGGGCCCACCCCTCGTTTTTCTCTTGGCGAAACAGGCGCATCGTTGGATACCAGGGACTGTCCGCGCGATCGAGCAGCCAACGCCATTCCGACTCGTGACGTAGCAGCACCCAGGTGGGTTTACCCATTGCTGCGGCCAGATGGGCGACGGAGGTGTCAACCGATAGGATCAAGTCCAGATTGGCGATCGCCGCCGCGGTGTCTGTGTAGGTGTGAAACTCAGGGCCTAGGTTTCGCAACAGTATCGGATGAGGGTGCTGGTCCACCTCTTGCGCCGCCGGGCCCTTCTGTAGGCCGTAGAGTCGGATGGATGGGATCTTCGTCAGCTCGCCCAAGTCCGCCAAGCGGCAGGCGTTCAGTTTAAGCGTGGACAGCCGATTGGCCCCGACCGGGCTACCGCCCCAGACCACACCGACGCGGAACCCAGACTCCGTGAATCGGCACGACCACTGCCTGACCCGCTCCGGTGACGCGTGGAGATAGGGCGTCTGGCCGGGAATCGTGTCCAGTGTCGTGCGCGCCAGATGAGGGAGATCCAGCAGAGAACACTGCATGTCGAAGCTCGGCGCGACTCTCAGTTTCGGTGAACCGACGATGAGCGTGTCGATGCACGACCATTGCTCGAAAAGACCTGCCGTGGACGCCGGGACCTCGAAGAGGAGCGTCCCACCCAGGGTCTTCGCCCAGGGGAGGTAGCGGGCGAACTGAAATAGATCCCCGCAGCCCTGTTCGTAGTGAACCATGAGCCGCTGACCCCTATAGGGCAGACCGGTCCATGTGGGCCCGTGGTGGCGGGGCTCGTAAGCCATTGCCATCAATGATGTGTTGTGGCGCCACTGGTACTGCTGCCATCCTTCACGGAAGTCTCCTCTTTGCAAGAGCAGCAGGGCCCGGTTCCAGCGGGCCATGGCGTGGTTGCGGTCCAGGTCCAGGGCCCGTTCATACTGATCGATGGCCTCGGCGTAGCGACCTTCCAGGGTGTACAGGGCGCCGAGGTTGCAATGGACGCCGGCCGGCCGGGATGTCCGCCTGAGTGCCTGTCGCAGCGAGGCATGGGCTGCATCGTAGTCTCCCCGATCTGCCTGTGCCATGCCAAGCTGAGAGTGAAGCTCCGCACGGTGAGGATTGACCAGCAGGGCCTCTTCATAGCATTGAAGCGCCTGATCGGCGCGACCCTGCTTTCTCAAGGTCTTTCCCAGTTGGATCCAGGCATTGACGTGCCGAGGGTCTATGTCAAGGGCATATCGGTACTGCCCTACAGCGAGGCCGTGTTCCTCCTGGTCACGGAGCAAATTGGCCAGATTGTAATGGGCTGCGAACAGAGTCGGTCTGCAACGAATGGCCTGTTCATAGGACAGCCTGGCTTGGGCAAACTGTAGGGTCTGTTTTTGCAGATTGCCCAGATTGTAAAGGGCTTCGGCGTAGTCGGGTCTGAGTTCGACGGCTCGCTGCAGGCAGCAGATCGCCTGCTCAGGGTGTCCCAGGGCAGAGAGGGCGGCGGCCTGGTTGAACAGCAGCTCAGGCTGGGCCGGATCGTGGTGAATGGCCTGGGCATAGGCCTCCGCTGCTTCTGCATACAATCCCTGTTGGTGGTACTGGAGGGCTATTTCTGCTGTATCGACCATGCTTGGGGCTAGGGACTCGCGGCTGGGGATAAGCCGTGGAAGACCTTCACGATTAGGATTTCCGAGTCTCCTTCCTTATGTCTGTTGCGGCTGGATGGCCGGTTTTGTTTTGAGAATTCGTATTTTGGACATCCGATATTGTTTCGTATTTCGCATTTCGTGCTTCGGATTTTAGTTCCAAAACAGGGTTATTCGGTACTACATCCCGCCGTAGTAGAACAGACCCACAGACCCACTGACCACTTCAAGAAATCCTTGCCCGTATCGCCCGCAGATCGCGCCAAACAGACCCACCCTGCCTGCTGGGCGAAAGCCGGCTGTCACGATCACAGGTCCACTCGACGGGAAAGTCGCAGATGGCGTAGCCCTGCTGATGGGCCAGCATCAGGATTTCAATGTCGAACATGAAACCGTCGATGA
>JADFHU010000358.1 GCA_022567055.1 Planctomycetota bacterium | reverse complement strand
TCGGCTCCAACCGCAACCAACTCGCCCGCGGCTCCTACTCCGGCTCGTCCTACCTCTTCGCCTACTACATGGCCAAGACCCACGGTTACGTCACCTGCACCATCGACCCCCGGGGTGTCTCCGGGTACGGCGCCAAATTCGAGAAGGCCAACTTCGAGCAGGTCGGCAAGCCACAGGTCGAGGACATCGTCGATTGCGGCAAGTGGATGATCGAAAACCACGGCGTCGATTCGGAACGTATCGGCATGCACGGCTGGAGCTTCGGCGGCTTCCAGACCCAGATGTGCCTCTATACCGAGCCTGACTTCTTCGCGTGCGGCATCGCCGGGGCCGGCCCCACCGAGTGGTTCAACTACAACGCCTGGTACACCACCGGCACCATCGGCACCCGCGAGAACGTCACCGACAAGAAGGCCGGCGAGTCGGACAAGTATTCGCTGTTGCCCATCGCGAAGAATCTCAAGGCCAAGCTCCTGCTCGTACACGGCATGGAGGATTCCAACGTCCTCTACCAGGACACGGTGCGTGTCTATCGCGAACTCTTGAAGGCGGGCAAGGAGACACTGGTCGAGCTGTTCCTCGACCCCACCGGCGGCCACGGCCTGGGCGGCGATGTGAAGTCCATCGGCCGGTACCGCAAGTACGAGGAATTCCTCGTGCGCGTGATGGGCTCCGAGGCGCCGGAGGACGAGGACGAGGACAAAGACGAAGACGAGGACGGCGATGCGGACGAAACGGAATGAATTTCGTCGCAAGTCCACTCGCGCCAAAAGATCCGAAGCCGGTTGTGGATTTCGTCATGGAGCGAACGAATATGTGACCTTGGGGCAGTTGAAATGAATGACTTCTATTGAAACACCAATTACATGCGCGTCGCGTTTTTCTGGGGACGCCATGAGAAACGCAGGCTATAATGCGTTCATGTTGGCCTGCGTGAAACCTGTTTTGGCCGTTGCGGCTCTGAGCGTCGGATACTCAGCATTGACCCTCCATTCGGCTGAAATTTCTACTTCGACTTGGCAGGAGATTTTGGGCCCCGCGGCCGGAATCGTTCCGAAACCCAACCCAAATGCTGTCGTCTGGCGTGACGATTTTACCAGCGCTCTTCAAGAGGCAAGATCTCGGGCCATGCCGATGTTCGTCACCTGGCGCTGCATACCCTGCAAACAATGCGCCGACTTCGACAAAGATGTGCTGGACGGCAGTCCGCACCTGACGCCGCTGCTGCAAGGATTTGTCACCGTACGCATGACCGACGCAGCCGAGCTGGATGAACGCTTCTTCCCTTATCGCCAGTTCCAGGATCTGGATTTGTCCTGGTGGGGCTATTTCCTTTCGCCCCAGGGTAGGCTTTACGGCGTTTTTGGCGGCAAGGATCATGTGTCGGACGCCACAAGAATCAGTGAGCAAGCCTTGGTGAACACCATGCGACGCGTGCTTGCGCACCACTACGATCCACGTCGTGCTTCCTGGAAGATCGACGGCCCTTTGCCGATCCCGGACGCGCCCGCGCGCGGCCCCCGAGACATGGACCACTATGAAGCCTTTGAAAAGGCAAGGCCCTGGATGGCCAAGCAGACCTGCCTCCATTGCCATCAAGTGGGCAATCTGCTCCACTTTGATTCGATGAAAAAAGGGACCTTTGATCTTGAGATCTACACGCAGCCTTGGCCGCTGCCGGAAAACGTGGGCATGGTGATCGATCGCGATGACGGACTGCTGGTCACGGCGGTCGATCCCGACAGCCCGGCGGCGGTGGCGGGGTTTCGGACTGGCGATCGTCTTGGTGTGGCGGGCAAGCGCCGCCTCTTCGGCCAAGCAGATTTCCGAGGGGTTCTGCATCGCGCCTCCTATGGTGCCGACGAGATTCCGATAGGATGGACCCGAAATGGCAAAGCCCATTTTTCCAAGTTGGTGGTCCGCGCCGGTTGGCGCAAAGCGGAGAACTCCTGGCGAAAAACCGTGTACGAAGGCATTTACGGACCTCACCTTGGCTTCTTCCCCATCAGCGGACCCCATCAAGGAAAGGGGGCGATGTCCTTTCGGCCTTACATGGGGTCGTCGGAGAAGCAAAGCGACAACCCCTGGTATCCCACCGGACTTCGCCCGAACATGGAAATCGTGGAGGTCGATGGCCGTTCGGATGACTGGGACAGCAGACAGTTCCTTGCATGGTTTCGTCTTAATCACGAGGTCGGAGACAAAGTGACCATCAAAGTCCGCGGAGGCCAAACATTCAGTCGAACAATACCGGCGGAGCATTAATGTTTCTCATATTTTGGGTTGCCGGATTATCGTTAATTGCCCTGGCGGACGAATCCGGATTCGATACGCCTGAGAAGGCGGGGTCACCACCCATTTCCGGCCTGCTCCAGGGGCCGTTCATTGGGCATGTTGAGCCGAACCGTGTCTTTATCTGGGCGCGCGCGCCGGCGGTCGGAAATTACACGCTCGATGTTCGCATCGACCCAGCAACGATGCGATCCTTCCAAGAGTCGGCGTCCGCGGATCGCGATTTGTGCATGGTTTGGACTGTCGACGGCCTCTCTCCCAATCACGATTACACTTACCTCATCAAAGATACCGGCGGGAAGACGCTCAGCGAAAATTACCGTTTCCGCACCGCGCCCAAGCCGACCGCCGATGGCGCGACACGCCTCTTTTTTGGTTCCTGCGCCCGTGAAGATCTTGGGGTCGAGCACTTGTGGAAGCAGGCGGCGCGCGAAGAGATTGACGTCGTGGTGTTGCTCGGCGACACGCCGTACATTGACACCACGGAGCTCGACAAACAACGAGCCCGATACGCCGCCTTCGCGAGCGTTGAGCCCATGGCGAAGTTGCTGCGATCAACGCCCTGGTACGGCATCTGGGACGACCACGACTTCGGTGCCAATGACATCGACGGGCGTCTGCTCGGCAAAGAACGATCGCGACGCGCCTTCATCGAGTATCACGCCAACCCTTCCTACGGGGATGGCAAAAGCGGGATCTACACGCGCTTTCACTATGGTCCTGTCGAGGTCTTTTTGCTGGACACCCGCTATTTCGCCGCGACCGAACCATCGCCCTTTCATAAGCATCGCGCGTCCCTACTGGGTCGCGCTCAATGGGATTGGCTGCGCCGGGGTCTCGAAAGCTCGACCGCGCCAGTCAAGGTGTTGGCCTGTGGCATGATTTGGAACGAAGCCACTCGGCCCGGCAAACCAGACCATTGGGGCAGCTATCCTCACGAGCGGCGGGCCCTGTTCGAGTTTATCGGCGAAAAGAAGGTCAGCGGCGTCATCCTGGTAGGCGGTGACATTCACCGTTCTCGCGTGCTGCGTCATGACACCCAAGACCTGGCGGGCTATGACATCTATGAGCTCATCAGCTCACCCATGCACAGCAGCGTCATCGAGGCCGCCAACGCTCCGCATTCCGCCCTGATCAAGGACATGGGCATCCCCAACATGTTCATGCTGCTCGAGATCGAACGGCGGGCCGGGGTCGTGACGCGTCTGCAAGCTCGCTTTTTGAGTTCATCCGGCGAAGAGCATTACCGGATTGACTTGTTGGACTAGGCTCTGTCGGAAAACCCGATCTGGCTTCGAGCGGCCCTTTTTCCACCTGGCTGCATCCGGCTGTATCGACGATAAAACCAACATCGCCTGCTTCGCCGTCTTTGCCAGGCGAAAAAATTGCTCGCTCTCGGGCCGACGATGGAGTTTTCCGGCAAAGCCTAAGTGAAGGCTGTGAGGGTGTCAAGGGTCTGGATATCGTCGGGTGGGTCTAGTATCATAGCGGTGCACAGCAACCAGCCCCGGAACACCGGAACGAAGATGAATGAGCCCAGGCCGAATAGGAACGTCGACAGAGGGAAGCGAGAGGGGTCGCCGTTGCCCCAAGAGCGTCCGCCACGACCGCAAGGCCTTGTAGAAACCGTCCGTCGTATCTCCGTGATCGATTCCCACACGGGCGGTGAACCCACGCGCGTGATCACGGAGGGCGGGCCCGATCTGGGCACCGGCTCCCTGGCGGAACGGCGTCAGCGCTTTGCGGATGCATTTGACCGGTTTCGTACGGCCGTGGTCAATGAGCCGCGCGGCTCCGAGGCCCTCGTCGGCGCGCTGCTGGTGCCAGCGGTCGATTCGACCTGCGTCACCGGCGTCATCTTCTTCAACAACGTCGGCTATCTGGGTATGTGCGGCCACGGCATCATCGGTGTCGTCGTCACCCTGGCGCATCAAGGTACGCTGGACCCCGGGACCCATGCCATCGAGACCCCGGTGGGCATTGTCACGGCCGTGCTGCACAGCGACGGCCGCGTTTCGGTCACCAATGTCCCCAGCTATCGACTCGAGAAATCGCGGACCTTCGATGTCCCCGCAGTGGGACCGGTGACGGGTGACATCGCCTGGGGAGGGAATTGGTTCTTCCTGACAGACGACCATAGGCAGACGCTCTCCTTGACTAGGCTGGATGAACTGACCGAGGTGGCCTGGCGGATTCGCCAGGCCGTCAATACCCAGGGGTTCCCTCAAGTCGATCACATCGAGTTGTTCGGTGTGGCGACGGAGGCGAACGCCAAGAGCTTCGTGCTCTGTCCCGGCAAGGTCTATGACCGCTCTCCCTGCGGGACAGGCACCAGCGCCAAGCTGGCCTGCCTCGCCGCCGACGGCAAGCTCGCACCCGGTGACGTTTGGACCCAGGAAAGTATCACGGGGAGCACCTTCACGGCGACCTACCAATGGCAGGATGAGCAGATCGTACCCACCATCACGGGACGCGCGTTTGTGTGCGGCGAATCGGTCCTCGTACTCGATGAGAGAGACCCACTCTGTTGGGGACTGTCCCTTGAGTGAAGGTTTCGACATCATCATTGTCGGTGCCGGCATCGTGGGCGCTGCTTGCGCCGAAGCCTGTGCCGAAGCAGGGCACAAGGTGCTGGTGCTGGACCGGGGGCCTGTGGGAGCCGGCAGCACGGGCGCCGCCATGGGACACATCGTGGTCATGGATGACTCGGCGGAACAACTGGCCTTGACACACTACTCACGTCGGCTCTGGAATGAACGTGCCACCGAACTCCCGGCGGATGTCGAATATCAGCAGTGCGGAACGCTGTGGGTGGCTGCGGACGAAGAGGAAATGCGGGCCGTTCGCAGCAAAGTGGCGGTGTTCCAGAAAGAGGGCATTCAAGTCGAAGCCGTCGATGCGTCGGAACTGCACACGCTCGAACCCGCTCTCAACTCCGAATTGGTCGGTGGACTGCTCGTCCCGGAGGATGCGGTGCTCTATCCGCCTACGGCGGCCCGATTCCTCTTGGAACAGGCGCAGGCCCGGGGGACTGCGCTTCGCCTGGGAGTCACCGTCCAAACGCTCCTGCCGGGGGGCGGCGTCACTCTCTCGGATGGCGAGACGCTCTCGGCCGGGCTCGTCGTCAATGCCGCAGGATGTGCTGCCCCGCTGCTCTCGGCCGGACTGCCGGTGCAGCGGCGTAAAGGGCACCTGCTCATTACGGATCGGTACCCCGGCACTGTCCGTCATCAATTGGTGGAACTGGGCTACCTCAAGAGCGCATCCGGCGTCGTGACGGATTCGGTGGCCTTCAACGTGCAACCGCGGGCAAACGGACAACTACTCATCGGCTCTTCGCGGCAGTATGGCAATGAGTCACGCGCGATCGACCCGGATATTCTCCAGCGGATGTTGAAGCGAGCCCGCCGCTATTTACCGGAGCTGGGTCGACTCTCGGCGATTCGCACCTGGGTCGGTTTTCGACCCGCGACACCGGACAAACAACCCTTCATCGGCCCCAGCCTCGCCAGTGACAGGATCTGGTTGGCAACCGGACATGAAGGCCTGGGTGTCACGACGTCGCTCGCCACGGCCCGCATCATCGTCGATTTGATCGCGGGCCGTCGGCCGGACATTCCAGCCGAGCCTTACCTGCCGGCGCGACTGGCTAAGGGAACGGCAAGAAATAACTTGGAGTTTTGAATGCCCGATTGCACCCCATCTTTGATCGCTTCTCAATCGCGAAAACAGCGGCTTCCTTGGAGCAAAGCTGGCTGCGATAGCAGCATACAAAACATCTCAAGCAATCCGCGACGTAGAACAGCTACGCCTGTGGTTTCGCTCAATCGGGCGCGACCCAATAGGGGGCACACTTGGACCCCAAATTGTCCAACTTATTTCTTGCCGATCCCTAACGGTGAGGGGACTCATGCCTGAGCACGTCACTC
>JADFHU010000357.1 GCA_022567055.1 Planctomycetota bacterium | reverse complement strand
TAGGGTGCCACTGCGCCAGGGACCGCGTGGCCTGTGTCAGGTCGGTGTCTTGGCCGAAGGTGTTCGCAGCCTCCAAGGCCCGTAGGACCTCCAAGGTCTTACCCCGGCCCAGGGTCGGGCGGGCGATGGATTTCAACTCGTGGGCCATGCCATAGATCACGACCTTGTCCATGCTGTGCAGGGCAATATAGGCCAAGGCGGCCGCCAACTGCTGGGCATAGGAGAACTTGCTCGCCATGGAGGGACTGGCGTCCAGGAGGATATAGATGGTGACATCTTCTTCCAATTCGAACAGCTTGATCATCAGCTGCTCCAGACGCGCGTACACCCGCCAGTCGATGGCACGGTGGTCGTCCCCGATCGAATACTCGCGGTAGTCGGCGAAGGTCACGCCGACGCCTTTCTTGGTGCTCTTGCGATCGGCCTGCAATGTCCCTCCCAGGACCTTGCGGGCCAGCAGGTAGAGCGATTCCAGGCGGCGGATGAAAGCTGGGTCGGTTAGGAGCATGGACGGACGATCCTCATGGCCGGTCCCTTAAGGGATCGGCAATGAATAAGTTGGACAATTTGGAGTCCAAGTGTGCCCCATATTGGGTCGCGCCCGATTGAGCGAAACCACAGGCGTAGCAGTTCTACGTCGCGGATCTCGCGATTGAGAAGCGATCCAAGATGGGGTGCAATTGGGCATTCAAAAGTCCAAGTTATTCCTTGCCGGTCCCTAAGCCCCCATGGCCAGTCGTTGGCGATTCATGATGGTGCGAATCAACTGGTCGGCCGTGATGCCTTCGGCCTCTCCTTCGAAACTCAACACCAGCCGGTGTCGCATGGCCGGCACGGCCACGGAATCGATGTCTTCGGTGGAGACATGGAAACGGTCCGCCAACAGGGCGCGTACGCGGGCGGCGCCCAGCACCGTCTGGGCCGCTCGGGGCGAGGCCCCATGCCGAACGTACTTCTTGATGTCCTCCGAGGCACCGGGGTCGTTGGAATGTGTCCCTCTCACCAGGCGCACCAGGTAGTCTTGAATGGAGTCGTCAATCGGGACCTCACGGACGGTCTGGCCCATGCGGAGGATGTCCTCGCCGGTCGCCACGGGCTCGATGGCCGGTTCGCTCGTTCCGCCGGTGCGACGCAGGATCTCGGTGAATTCGTCGTGCGAAGGCATCTCGACGTGGAGCTTGAAGAAGAAACGGTCCAGTTGCGCTTCGGGTAAAGGATAGGTGCCGTCCTGTTCGATGGGATTCTGCGTGGCCAGGACGAAGAAGGGTCTGTCTAAGGCGCGTGTGGTCCCGGCGACGGTCACCGACTTCTCCTGCATGGTCTCCAGCAGGGCGGACTGTGTCTTGGGTGTGGCGCGATTGATCTCATCCGCCAGCAAGATATTGCAGAAGACCGGACCCGCTTCGAACTGAAAGGCCTTCTCGCCGCCACGCTCCACCAGGATGTTCGACCCGACCACATCGGCGGGCAGCAAATCGGGCGTGAATTGGATCCGCTTGAACTGCAGATGAAGTGCATTGGCAAAGCTGTGCACGAGACTCGTCTTGCCCAGGCCGGGCACGCCTTCCAGCAGCACGTGTCCCCCACAGACGATGGCGCAGAGGACATCCTCCACCACGGTCTCCTGTCCCACCATGAATTTCTGCACTTCGCCCTTAATAGCGTCAAAAGTAGCCCTGAAATGCTCGACCGACTGGCGGGCGGACTGCTCATTCATCGTCATTCCGGGTGTACTCTCCGATCTGGTGAATGTTCTCGAAGTAGGCCTTGACGCCCGACTTCACCGCCTGGGGCACATCTTCACGCCGCACGAAGGATTCGACGCTCCGCCGAAAAGACTGCGGAGTACGTCCTGAAACGGTGGTCGATGTGCCGGCGCCATCCGATGCCGTTTCGGTGGTCTTGGAGGATGGGCCCCTACCCTTGATGCCCTTGAGTTGGGTACGGTATCCGTCCAAGGTATCCGCGGCGGGCTCGTTATTGATGCTGTCGCTGGCGCCGTTGCCGGCATCCAGGCCACCGGCATTGGGGGAAGAGCCCAAGCAAGTGCCGGGCTTGCCCAAACAGCCCTGGCATTGGGACAGGGCCTGAAGGAGTTTTTCGATTTCGGACTGCGCTTGACGTTTGGCGCCCATCTTCTTGAGGTACTGACCCAGATTCGCCAGGCTTTGATTGGCTGCCTGGCTGAAGGACTGAGCGTCACCTTCGTTGCCCTGCTGGGCCTGCCGCTCGGCCTCGCTCAGGGCCTTGTCGTAGTCTCGGGCCGATTGATCCAAGGCCTGGGCCAATGCCCCCGCTTCACTGGACCCGTCACCCTCGGCGCCCGCTTGGCCCGAAGACCCGGAACTGCCACTGGAAGCACCGGACTGGCCGGACCTGCGGCCAGCGGCACTGCGCCTCGCCTCGCTGCTCATCCGACCCGACATCTCCTTGAGCCGGTTCAGTTGCTCTCGCTGTTCCCTCAAGGGGGCCCGTGGATCCATCTTGAAGGCGTCCAGCTCCGCGGCGGCCTGCTTGTACTCGCGCTCCACCAACCGATTCCCCAGCGCTTTCGCTCGGTCCTCTTTCCGGAGTTCTTTGCCCATGCGATCCAGGAGCTGCTGCTCCTGGCGCTGGCGGAGCTTGGCGCTGGCACTGTTGAGCTTTCTCTCCAGGCGGGCATACTGTCGCATGGCCTCCTTCAGATCGGGCGTCTTCTCTAATTGAGCCATCATCTCGCGGATGCCCTCTAGCTCCATCAGCCTTGCCAGCTCTTCTGAATCCACATCTCGGGTAAGCTCTTCGAGAAGATCCTTCAACACCTTGTTGATGGCCTCGGTGTCTAGCAGCGTCTCCTGCGCCAACTCGGCTGCCGCGATCACCTTCGGGCTGTCCGCCTTGAGGGCCAGCAGCCCCGAAGACAGCAGCATCACCAGCCCAAGCGTCAGGGTGCGTTTGGGCCAGGCAAAGGGGATGTCTTTGACAGAGACGCGTTGCAATTGTGTCTGGGCATGATGGGCCTGCAGGCCGTAAAAACCCTCACGATGACCCGCGCGCCGAAAGCCGTGATAGGAGCGCAGCGTGTCCTTCAGATCGAAATGCCCATCCGCCCGGCGGGCCGCCTCGGCCAGACTGTGCCGGACCATCCCCCAAACGCCCGATCCCACCAGGAGGGCCCCCACCAGGACGACGGGATACCACAAGGGCGGCACGTGGTGACCGCGGAGCACATAGGTCAGGGCCACGACCAGCAGGACGCAGCCCGCGCAGGTCAGGCTCCTGATCAGCAGTGTCAGCCAGAGGTGGCGATTGAAACGCCGACGCACATCACGGAGGAACTGATCTATCTTATCCGATCGCTGTAGCATTGAGCACCTACTTCCCTTTCTTCGCGGACGCATCTGCTTCCGTCTTTGCTAGCCACGCCCGCCGCTCGTCTCTCATCTTGGCCGGCCAATCTTCCGTTTCGATGCCTTGCACGTAGCGCAGCGCCTGCTCGGCACGGCCCTGTTCTTTTAGGAAGGCACAGTAACCCAAACTCTGAGGCCAAACTTGACTCTTCTTGGTGCAGCCCTCGATGCTACGCAGCCAGGAGGCCTCGGCTTCTTCGATTAGATCATGCTTTGCCTGAATCTTTGCGATGTTTTCCCAATTCCTGTGAACTGGCTTCGCCAACCCCACCAGTTTAGCGCCCTGGGCCAAGATTTCTTTCTCGGTCAAGACACCATACTCCCAGAGACAGAAGATGGGGCCATCTCTGGTGTTGTGTTGGTTGAATCGCTTCTTGACCTGGCCCAGGGCGAAGTACCGTCTGACTGTGGCGATCTTCTGCTTTCGCTTCTGGTGGCCGGTCAAGCTGGCGAAGGCCTTGAAGGTCGCCTCGACGTCCCTATAGTATCGGAATTGACGCTCGAGATCATCTGAAATCTGTGCAGACGCCGAGTCGAGCTGGTCCTCCCTGCCGGCGAGCACATGAAACAGCACGCAATAGTCCCAGAGACGTGCACGCTCCTGTTGAGTATAGTAGCGTGAAGAAGTCCCCACCAGACGTGCGGAGAGACTGGCCATGTCCTCCATCAGTTCCGGAGTCCAGTCGGATTCTAGCGTATCACCGAATTGCCGCAGGTGTTTGGCCATCTTTTCCAGCATCTTTTCGTGCTCGTAGCCCCGGCGGCTGGACGCCTTCTTCCGAAGCGCGACCACGCTCTCGATCCCGCTCAGAAACACGCTGGCGTCGCCCCGCTTTAAGGCCTCGGCAGCGTAGGCAAGGACCAGGCTAGACTTGACCTCCCGTTCTGACTCCAGGGACAGACTGCAGACTGCCCCCAAGTCGATCCCCTGGGCCGCCACGGCCAGCGCGTCGCCAACTTGGGCCAGAGCTTGATCCGAACCGCCTAGGACGAGCAGGGCCCTCTGCTTGACACCCTCGTTCGAGAATGAAACTTCCGCAAACCGCTCTGCAAGGTCGACCAATCGCTCCTCACGCGTTCTACTGGGTGGATCCTCTGCCGGCCCATCCGCCAAGGCGGACAGGAGCAGCTCGCCGTAGTAACGCAGATCCGCCTCGGTGATCTCTGCCAGGCATGCGGACAGTTTGGCCTCGAAGGCGGCCGTGTAGGGATGGGAGCTGCTGCGATCCACCTCTTGCCAGCCCGTCCGCATGAATCTTCTCGCGTGGTCCGACTGGCCATGTTCTACTAGCAGCGCCCAGGCATCGAGGTCGGTGGCAAGACCCTGTTCTCCAACTAGTTGTTTGATCGAGTCCGTGTCATCACACCTGAGATTCATCTCCAGCAGTGCCAGTTGCACGCGCTGATCGTATGTCTTTGAGGGGGTCGGGTAGGGGGATCTGGAGCGGGTCCGCCGCGAACGCGCCACGCGGCGCAGATAGGCGTGATAAGCCTCGGTGACCTTGGCGACCTCTTGTCGCCACGCCGATGTGTCCGCGAGGCGGGCTGCCTGCGACAAGAGTTTGTGGAGATAGTCTTCAGGCAGTGAGGTCTCTTTTTGCCAACCTCGGGCCAGCAGAGACATTCCCTGCAATAGCATGGCGTCGTTCCATAGCCGCTTGTCCCAGTCCAGTAAATTGCGCAAGGTCAACAGACGCCAAGGTACCGACAGGCTCTCGTCGGCGAGGACATGTTGATAGTGGGCGACCAGGGGAGCCAGACTGTCTACCACATCCTCTCGAGGGTCTCCCGGCTCGCGTTCATCGGCGGATTCATCGCCGAGCCGTCTCAGCCTGGCATGCACCTCGATCTCCTTGGCGAGCCCCGGGTAGGCGCCCGTGGAGGATTCCGCTTCGGCCCAGCGTGTGATCGCATCCAGCTCCTCGGCCGTGAGGTCCGACTGGAAGACTTTCTTAAAGCAAGGCGTCACGCCCGAGAGGTTCCCTGGGCCCAAGGTCCCTCCCAGACGCTGGTACAGATGTTGCATTTGCTCGAGCCGATCGGGATCCTTAGAGTCTTCTAACTCTTTGTACAGTCTGGAGACAGCGCCGTAGTGGGGACGGTGCGCATAGGCCCGCAGTGGGGCAACGGGGGAGTTCACATCGCGCACCAGGTCCGCTGCCAGCGCCAATAGACCCAAACTTGAAGACCCGCGCCTGAAGACGTTGTCCACGAATCCTGATGGGGGCGTGTAGTACCACTGTCCCTGTTGAGCCGCGCGCTCCACCAGGTCCAATGCCTTCAGTAGAACCTCCTTCGCCCGCTTTGGGTCCGACTCTGAGACCGCTTCGATCGTCTTGGCCACATAACGATCGAACTCATACTCCTCTATCTGGAGAGACCGAATATTCTTGGCCTTCATTATTCTGGCCACATCGCCTCGGTCATTGCCGGTCCGGAGTGTGGTCAGCCAGGCGTGAGCCGCCCGGTTCTGCTCGCTCCAGGCCTCCGTTCGATCGGGCTTAATGTTCCCTAGCGTATCCGCAACCATGAAGGCCAGCTCTCTCTGGCGTTTTTCGTCGCCTGCCTCGATGCCTTGCCTCGCCGTAGCGAGGGTCTCGTGAATGGCCAGGGCCGGGTCCTCCGAGAGATAGGCGCGGAGCAGTTTGACACCTAGGGTTTGCGGTTCATCGCGTAGTCGCATCGAGAGTGCCGCCTGCAAGGCGCGGCGTTGATCGTTACCCGTCCCCGTCCCCGTTAACTGGCGAATGAAATGGGCGTAGACGCTATTGTATTTCATCCCGGCATAGGGAAGCGTGGCAAAGCCATCGGCCTCGGCCAGAAAGGGGGAGGCCCGCAGG
>JADFHU010000356.1 GCA_022567055.1 Planctomycetota bacterium | reverse complement strand
GCAGAATGTCGAAGGGGTGGAAACTTCATCATTGGACATTCCTTGTTGGATATTCTGCGGTTCATTTCTGCTGGGATCGGTAAACGGATGCTAATATTTGGTACGGCCGCAACGGTTTTCGCTCTCTGGTGTTCCTGCGCTCTCGCGACGACAGAGGTTGTCCCGCATCCCAACGTACTGTTCATCGCTGTCGACGACCTCAACGACTGGGTCGGTTGCCTGGGAGGTCATGCGCAGGCAAAGACGCCGAATATCGATCGTCTGGCCGCCAGCGGTACTCTTTTCACAAACGCCCATTGTGCGGCCCCAGCATGCAATCCCTCCCGCACGGCCATCATGACCGGTGTCTCACCGCACAGGTCGGGACTCTATGCCAACGGTCAGAAGATGCGTGAGATCCTGCCTGATGCGGAACTCTTACCCAAGTATTTCGCCAATCACGGTTATTGGGCGGGTGGCTCCGGAAAGATTCTGCACTATTTCATCGATGCACAATCCTGGGACACCTACTATCCGGCGAAAGAAACGGAAGACCCCTTTCCTCGCACCCTGTACCCCCAACAGCGTCCGGTGAGTTTGCCACGCGGCGGCCCCTGGCAGTATGTCGAAACCGATTGGGGGCCGTTGGATGCCACGGATGAAGAATTCGGCGGCGACTGGCTCGTTTCGAAATGGATCGGCGAACAGCTTCAAAAAAAACATGACAAGCCCTTCTTTCTGGCCTGCGGTATCTATCGACCTCACGAGCCCTGGTTCGTCCCGAAAAAGTACTTCGACCTCTTTCCGATTGAGGATATACAACTGCCGCCGGGCTATAAGGAGGACGACCTCGAAGATCTGCCCCCTGCCGGTCAAAGACGCGGCCCCAATCGCTACTTCGCGCATATTCGCAAAAACAAACAGTGGAGGCAGGGCATTCAAGGCTACCTGGCGTCGATCGCATTCGCAGACGCGATGGTGGGACGCGTCGTGGATGCGCTGGAAAGGGGGCCGAATCGTGACAATACCATCGTCGTGTTATGGAGTGATCACGGGTGGCATCTGGGGGAAAAGCAGCACTGGCAGAAGTTCACGGCGTGGCGGCTATGCACGCGTGTTCCCTTGATCGTGCGTGTGCCTTCAGGCATTCCGGGACTGCCTCAAGGCACGCGGGCCGGAAGCATTTGCAAACAGCCGGTCAATCTCTTGAGTCTCTTTCCGACCTTGACCGAACTCGCCGGGCTGGCGCATAAACCGGACAACGACGGTCCGAGCATCGTGCCATTGCTTAGAGATCCACAGGGTGACTGGCCTCATGTCTCGGTGACCTACCTGGCAGAACCTGGGAGCTATGGCCTCAGTACGGAGCGTTGGCGCTATATCCACTACGCCAATGGCGACGAGGAACTCTACGACTGCCAAACCGACCGATACGAATGGACCAACCTCGCGGCCATGCCGGAGCAAAAGGAAAAGCTGAATGAGCTCCGTGCTCTTGGTCCGAAGACCTTTGCAGCCCGCGTGCCGCCCAAGGATGAGTCCTTGCCCAGACTAAAGTGGCGCACGGTTGGCCAGTCACCCGCTCCCGCCTCGAAGCCCGATGGCGCTCCTTTCGAAGTTGTCTTCTTCAACCAACGGGCGAACTCGGTGAACCTCTTCTGGATGGACCGCGCAGGAGTACCCAAGCCTTACGGCGGCATCGCTTCCGGCAGCCGTAAACGTCAGAGTACGCGACCGGGAGCGACTTGGCTTATTACCGACGCACGTGACAAGCCTCTCGGTTACTTTGTCATTGAAGACCGCACGGCTCAGGGCATCATCCCGGAGGACAAATGACCATGATCCGCATGTCCTCATGGATCTGTGAGGTCGCTCGACGTCGTTCGATGCCCCTAATAACAAGTTTACGATGAGGTGATTAGAACAGGTTTCGGAACGACTTCTATGGGTTGAGAGCTGAGAGCACCTACGCAAAATGACTCTGCATTCAAACGGCTTGTTTTCGGTGCCACGATTCATTTTGATAGGCACTCTAAAAACTTGAGACTCGACCTCGATTCTGTCAGTGTTTACAATACGTGCGAACGGATTTGATCCGACAACAACATTCGACAGTTTCACACGGAGTCCAGCCTATGATTCTTCGCAACGCAGTCCGCCTGCTGACGCTTCTCCTGACCCTCGTGTGTGTCGCGGCTCCGACCGTTGGCGCAGAAAGCCGGCCGAATTTCATTTTCATCATGGCCGATGATCTCGGTTGGCAGGATGTGGAGTTCGCAGGTGCCCGTTTCTTCGAGACGCCCCACATTGACCGGCTTGCCGGTCAGGGCATGACCTTCACCGCCGCCTATTCCGGTGGACCTAACTGCGCCCCGACCCGCGCCTGTCTGATGTCGGGGACCTACACCCCGCGCCATCAGATTTACACGCCGGGTGGAAAGTCCAAGGGCAATCCTGAGTTCATGCGACTCCTCGTTCCGGCGATCGGTCGCAAGAACAATGCCCTGGCAAGGGAGGCCGCGGCCCAGTTCCCCATCGCCAACTCCCTCGATCCGAAATTCGTCTGCATCCCGGAAGTCCTCAAACCGGCCGGCTATGTATCCGCCCGACTCGGCAAATGGCATCTTGGGGAGGACACTCAGGGATTCGATCTCAGTTCGTCCAACGGCAAGGGAGGGCCCGGCGGAAGGTTTTACGGGAACGTGAACGTCGCGGCACAGATCACGGACCGTGCCATTCAGTTCATCGAAGACAATCGCGAGGGGCCGTTTTTCCTATACCTCTGCCACTGGGACGTGCATTCGCCTCATCGTGCCCGCAAGGAAGTCGTCGCGAAGTACCAATCAAAGTTAGAAAAGATCCCGGAAGCGCAACGCAGCAATTTTAAGCCCGTCTATGCCGCCATGATCGAGGCGGTTGACACCTCTGTCGGTCGGGTCGCCGCGAAGGTCGACGCACTCGGAATCGCTGAGAACACCCTCATCGTCTTCATCAGCGACAACGGTGGCCTGCCTCGTGTCTCGCAACTCGATCCCTTGCGTGGACAAAAGGGATCCCTCTTCGAGGCCGGCGTGCGCGTGCCTGCATGCATGCGGTGGACCGGCACTATTAAGCCCGGGTCCACCTGCGCTACACCGATCACGAGTGTTGATTTTCTGCCAACTTTTGCCAGCCTTGCCGGCGCGGAACTTCCGCAATCACAGCCCATCGATGGCACGGATATTTCGCCGCTCTTCCATGGGAAAGCCATCGACGAGCGAAGTGTTTTTTGGCACTTCCCGCTTTATCTTCAGGGCCGCGGCCTGACCATCGACGTTCCCGGCGGCAAGACTTATTCGTGGCGAGGATTCCCTTCCACCAGCCTGCGCCGGGGGGATTGGAAACTCATCGAATTTCACGAAGACGACACGGCGGGGCTTTACGACCTGAAGGACGACCCCGGCGAGAGGAACAACCTCGCCACCTCCATGCCCGAACGGACCGCCGAACTCCGCGCCGAACTCGATGCCTGGCAGGCCGACACCGATGCGCCCGTTCCGACGAAACGCAATCCAGAGTGCATTCTCGATTCCACGGGCTTAAGAACGCATAAATGAAACTTAGGGAGACTTAGCTGGAGTTAACATGATCTTATCCAACAAGACATCATTTTGTCACTTCGTCGTCGTTTCGACGTTCTGGTTAGGCCTGGTGGTCCCCAATGTCTATCTGCTGGCGGATGAGGCGAGCCTCCAGGATGCAGCCGGCGAGTGGCACGGAGAAAAACCTAACATCCTGTGGATCATGATTGAGGACTGGTCCGCTGATTTGTCCTGTTACGGCACAGCGCTGGTGGATACGCCCAACATCGACAGATTGGCCAACGAGGGCATTCGCTTCGAGCGTGCCTACACCACCTCGCCGGTCTGCTCGACGTCGCGTTCGGCGATGATGACCGGTTTTCATCAGAACTACATTGGCGCCCACCAGCATCGCACGAAGGACAAGCAGCCGCTCCCCTATGGGATCAAACCCATCCCGCATCTGCTGGAAGAGGTCGGATACTACACGGCTACCATGATTGGCGGAAAAACGGACTGCAATTTCACGACGTCCCGAAAACTCTTCATGGGAAAACACTGGCGGGAGCGTAAAGCAGGGCATCCGTTCTACGTCCAGGCGACCTTCGGCGGCACGCATCGCAGTTTTGTCCGCGATCCTGAACGCCCCATTGACGCCGACAAGGTGAAACTTCCGCCTTACTACCCGGATCTGCCTCTGGTGCGTCGGGACTGGGCGAACGGTCTGGAGACCGTCCAGGTCGTGGATCGTCAGGTGGGCAAACTGCTCCGGCAACTGGAAGACGACGGCCTGGCCGACAACACGATTGTCTTCTTCATCGGTGATCACGGTCGCTGCCACATTCGCGGGAAGCAATTCCTCTACGAGGGCGGTGTTCGCATTCCGTTGATCGTGCGTTGGCCGAAACACATCAAGCCTGGCTCGGTTTCCAAGGAACTGGTGTCCTCGCTCGACATCTGCCAAACCATCGTAAAGCTGGCCGGAGCGAGGCCGGCGCAGGACCTGCATGGGCACTATCTATTTGGTGAGGAGGTGCCGGCGCGCGAGTACGTCCATTTCAATCGCGACAAGATGGACAGTACGCACGATGCGATGCGGGCGGTACGAAGCGAGCGCTTTAAGCTGATCCACAACCTCATGCCGGAACGCGCCTACTGTCAACTGAACGAGTACAAGGAGCGGCAGTATCCCATCCTGGCATTGATGAACGTCCTAAATATTGCAGGCAAACTGAATCCGATTCAAGCCCGCTTCATGGCGTCTCGCAAGCCGGAGTATGAGCTGTACGACCTGCAGAACGACCCACACGAAATCAACAACTTGGCCGACGACCCAGACCATGCGGAGATCCAAGCGACACTTCTGGCGGAGATCGACCGCTGGCGCACAGCCATAAAGGACGTCGGCGTGACCGATGAGTTTCGCAAGGGTGGGTGGTCTGCTGACTATCCGACGAAGTCCCTGGAAGAGTGGCAGAGCGTTCTGAAAGAATGGGAACAGGCATTACTCGTCGATGGCAAGGCCAGCCGAGGTGGCGGCAAGAAAAGGAACAATAACAAGAGGTAAGCGTTCACGGGAAAACAGAATTACCATTATTTGAGCTTCGCTCAAAAGAATGTTACACGGGAAGAAAAGGGGCACCAATGAATATCGGGAGCATGATCACTCGCGTTTTTCCCTCGCAGGTCGCGATCTTACTCGTCGCGGTGTGGGTGGCGTTGACCTCGCTGACGCACGCAGCTCAGCCGAATATCGTCTTGTGTATGGCAGATGATCAGGGGTGGGGTGACACCGCGTACAACGGGCACCCCTTGTTGAAGACACCCCACCTGGATGCGATGGCGGCTGCCGGTTTACGCTTCGACCGTTTTTACGCGGCGGCTCCGGTCTGTTCGCCGACGCGCGGCAGCGTGATGACGGGACGGCACCCGAACCGCTTCGGATGCTTCTCCTGGGGACGCCCGCTTCGCCCCCAGGAAATCACCATCGCAGAACGGCTGCAGGCAGTCGGCTATGCCACCGGTCATTTCGGCAAGTGGCATCTCGGGTCCGTGCTAAAGGGCAGTCCCGTGAATCCTGGCAACAGCGGTTTTGATCATTGGCTGTCGGCGTTCAACTTCTATGATAACGATCCGGTGCTCAGTCGAGAAGGAAAGGCGGTCGAGATCAAGGGTGAGAGTTCCATGATCGCCGCAGAGGCGGCCATTGAGTTCATCCAGGAGCAGGCCAAGAAGTCTAAACCCTTCCTGGCGGTCGTCTGGTTTGGTTCGCCACACAGTCCGCATCGAGCGGCTCCTGAGGACGCGGCCCATTACGGAGACCGAAAGGATGCGCAGTGGCTCGGAGAAATTACGGGACTGGATCGAGCCGTGGGCAGGCTCCGTGCCGCCTTGCGGCAAGCAGGCGTCCACGAGAACACGCTCTTCTGGTACACCTCGGACAATGGCGGCCTCAAGCCGGCCAGCAGCGGCGGCCGCGGAAAGAAAGGAGCGATCTACGAGGGTGGGCTCCGCGTGCCGGCCATCATCGAATGGCCCGAACGTATCAAGAGCCCGCGCATCACCCAGATGCCGGGCAACACCGCCGACATCTATCCCACACTCATGGAGTTGATCGGGATCGATCCCGCCAATCAACCCCCTCTCGACGGTCTCAGTTTGGTCTCGGTCATAGATGGCACGTCGGACGCGCGGCCCAAACCCATGG
>JADFHU010000355.1 GCA_022567055.1 Planctomycetota bacterium | reverse complement strand
TGGCGCCTGCCCCCATCTGCCGCATCAACAATCTTTGAACAAGCCCCATGATCTCTATCAGATGGGCCTTGGGCAAGACCAGATCCATGGAGGCCTTACCTTCGCCGACCCGACTGGCCAAAATCAGATTGCTCTTACTGGGCGGCAACTCGACCTTGGGCAAACGGCCCGGCGCCTGCTCGGCGACCAGAGCGAATAGACGTATCGCGTTCACCGTCAGGAACAGATCGGCTTTGTCCACGTCCGGCAGCAGGGCCATAGCCGCTTTGGTCTCGCTTTGGACAACCTTACCCTTGCCTGCTCTGACACCGTCAATCATCTGACGGATGGTCTTGTCGGCATCCCCGCCGACCGAGTTCAGACAGGCATTGTCCACCATCGCCCAGCGATAGTCCCAGCCCTCGCCATACAGCCTCCGAAGGACCTGGACCTCCGGGGAATACTCAGAGAAAAGAGCATCGGTTGCCAGGCTCAGCTTGGATTCATCGATGGACACGCCCTTGTAGGTCTGGGCATTGGCCCTGTGGTCCAAAGTCATCGCATACCCGACCTCCTTCACCTTACCCTGGGAGTCGACGATGTCATTGAAGGAGCCACAGAATTTCCGGAGCTGCCCCAAGAACCGGGCCGGGTCGGTCACCTCAAACAGAGTCTGCGCCCGGACGGGCGGGGTAGCGCCCGGGGCGAGTTGTAGTGTTGAAACACCTCTACGACCCATTGCCTGCAACATTTCAGAGGTCATCTTCTTTAGGACCTCGACCTGCTCTTCGCCGTAGAATTTCGACACCATCGACGATGCTGAACGACACGACCAGTCGGTTAGCTTTTGCAGCAATGATGAATCCATGTTGAAGGCGACATTGACCAGCGCGCCGTCTGGCAGGTGTCCAAGAAAGGGATTCGGCCGAGGGGGCTCGCTGCGCTGCAACAGGGAAGCCAGGTCTGTATCGGGCAGAGCGGCAAATGCCGTGTTGAGACGAAGCGACTCCGCGGAGGGATGGAGGGACAGTGTCAGGTACCGAGACTGCTGCAGGAACGTCACGAGCATCTGGCCGTAGGTGTCGATCAACTCGCCGGGATCTATGCCAACATCCGGCCCCTGACGCGGCATGCCGGAGACCATGGCCTTGGCCATTTGCAGTTGCATTTGGATCAGTGGGCCTAAGGTCTTGTTGATCAACTCCATGTTGCAGTAGAGCCACAGGGGTTCTGTGGCGGATGCCTTTTTCAACTCTTCGCTGAGCGAGGTGAACATCGAGTCGGGTTGGGCAGCTATTTCCTGTTGGAGCTGAATGAATGTCTGCCTGTCCTTGGCGGGGCCTATCAGGGCGAATTTGCCCAGGGACCCAATAAACATCGGAGGCAACCCCTGCGCCGTGAGCAACGAGATGCCGTCACCGTCGGCGGGGCCGCAGTTCGTGTTGCCGGCAATGAAGGCCCCATAGTCTGTCACCGGCATCAGCGCCGCCATCGAAATAGGGGGCATGGGTCCGGCATTGGCCGTCTGCGGGGTCATTGCCGCCACAAACAGAGCGAAGTCCCCATCCATGTCAACGCCGGTCATCATCGGACTACCGAGCATCTGCCCCAGACCCATTCTGGCAAGGAATGACACACCCAAGGGAGAAACGCCCTGCAGGAACTGATCGGTCTTCATGAGCGTGCCGTTGATATTGTTGATTTTCACACAGACGAGACTCTGCGCCGGCGTCTTCTCCAACACGGCATTGGCTGCGCCGACCCAGGAAGAGGTCGCTAAGGAAACGATCAGTCCTACGACAAGAAGGGTGCGGGTGCTAAAGAGCGAGGAATGAAACATAGTGAACAGCTCCTAGGTTGAAACTACATGTTGCCCTGTTGGAGACCTCCTGCTCTCTAGCCGTGTGATCCAGCTGAGAGCCAGGCCTCTTTAACAATCATGTCGACTCAACCCGAGGCTGTTAGGTGATCCGCCTCTCATCGGTAAGCGATAGGCGTACCTACTGGCTGCGTAAAAGGCACTTTGACGGTGCTTCCGGCCACCAGCGCGGAGAGAGCATCCGCTACGAAGTGCGTGATCGTCTTCTTCTTCGCTCTCGAGCTGCGGGTGCTGTCATCGACCGCGCCATTGTAGGCGATGGTGCCCTGCCTATCAATGATGAAAACGTGAGGTGTGCACTTGGCCCCGTAGAGCCGGGCGATGGCGCCGGCGGGATCCTCAAGGATGGGGTAGTCCAGATCGAAGGTCTCCACGAATTTGCGGTTCTGCTGAGCCGTTTGATCGCGGCCGCTATTGATCCCCAGCCACACGACGCCCTCTTCTTGGTACTTCCGGGCCAGTTTCTGTGGGACCTTCCGGTCATAGTATTGTTTGGCGATGGGGCATTCAGGATTGACCCACTCCAAGACCACGATCTTCCCTGCATGGTCTGCCAGTCGCACTGTCTTACCGTCGGATCCCTTCAGTCGGAACTTCGGCGCCTTGCTACCCGCCCTGTTGACGACCTTTCTATCCTCGATCCGCCGCACAATAGACCTAAGTCGACCGAGGCCGCGTTCTATGCTCTGCACCCGGCTCTGGTATTCCCTGGTCTGGTCTTCGATCAAGGCATTCAGGCTTGCGACCGTCTCGCCGGCCTGTTCCCGATCGGCAATCGCGTGGATCTCACGCAGCGTGTGCACTAAGGTCTCGTGGTCTGATCGTAGCTGCTTGAGACGGCCTTCCAGCTCTGTCACCTTGCGCTGATAGTCTCCCGCCTCGTTGCGGCCAGTGCCCCGGTTCGACGCCCGCCGTCGGTCTACGACCTTCACCGTGTTTTCGTTGGCGCGCCGGTTCTTGGATGCCTCTTCTGCCCAAACCCACGGCGTCATGAGTGTTGCGGCCATGAGCGCTATGATGGATTGCTTCATCGTCATCTTGTCGATCTCCTAGTGGTGCCACTCAACAGGGAACCCCAACACTCAAGGGCCTGCACGCCAGATCCTGAAGGATCCTGCAGACGGTTCAGTTCTAACAGTCAATATCCGGTAGCCGCGACGTGAACTTAACTTGGCTCGATCAGAAACCCCAGCAATTCAGATCTTCGGCATGCTACGCCGGAGCCACTCCTGAGGTCTCTACTGAGCGCTCCCAGGAAAGGTTCGAGCCGGCCACCTCCGGGCGATCGCATGTAAATACCTGGTTGATGTATTTCACGGCTAAAACGCCATTTTGGGGAGATTCCCCCGTCCAAGTAATCAGTGATCAGTAATCGGTGTGGGCCAAAAACTGATTACTCTGTCACGGATTACTGAGTACTACCCCCTGTGCGACTCCGGCAAGGAGTAGAAAAAGGGGGCGTTAACGTCTGCCTAATTCTATACGCGATTGCCCTACCGGCCACCTACCACCCTAGAGCGCCTCTTTCATTGCCCCAATAAAGGCTGAAATGTCTGATAACATCCGGGCCTTGTCGCCCAGATTGGCCTCGATCAGGCCGACCAGCTTGGAACCGACGATGACCCCATCCGCTCCGGCCGCGGCCACGGACGCGGCGTGCTGAGGCGTGCTGATCCCAAAGCCCACGCAAATGGGCACTTCCGTGATCGCTTTCATCTGCGTCACCAAGCCCTCCACCGCCTCGGACAGGGTCTCGCGGCTGCCCGTGACGCCCAGGAGAGAGACCGCGTAGACAAAGCCCGTACTATGCTCGGCCACCCGCAGCTTGCGGGCCGCCGTCGTCACGGGCGTCACCATGAATACAGTGTCCAGCCCGGCCGCCTCCATGGCCGGGACAATTTCCGGGGCGTCATCAACGCTCAAGTCGGCCACCAGCACGCTATTCACACCCGCCTTCGCCGCATCCTGGAAAAAACGCGCCACGCCATAGTGACAGATCAGGTTGTAGTACATCAACAGGCCGATGGGTATGTCACGGTAGGTCTTGATCTTGTGGATCAAATCGAACCCCTTGCCACAGTGCATGCCGCCCTCCAGGGCCCGAATATCCGCCCTCTGGATGGTGGGACCGTCGGCAATGGGATCGCTAAAGGGAATGCCCAGCTCCAGGACATCGGCTCCGGCATCGATGGCGGTCTTGATTACCTCAAGGGAGGTGTCGAAATCGGGGTCCCCTAGGACAAAGAAGGGGATCAGCGCCGCTTTTCCCTGCTGTGCAAATACGTCTCTATAAGTTCTCATGCATTTTTTCCGAAGCGATCGGGTCCATCTCACAAAACATCACACTTCTTCCCCGCTGACAAAGACCCCTATCTGACCGTCTCGGGTCGGTAGCGAATGAAGGAATCCACATCCTTATCACCCCGTCCGCTCAGGTTGATGAGCAGGACGTCGTCTGACTGAAACGTGCCGGCCTGACTCAGGACCCAGGCAAGCGCATGGGCACTTTCGAAGGCGGGAAAGATTCCTTCGGCCCGGGTCAGGAAGAGAAAGGCATCCAGGACCTCCTCGTCGGTCGCCCCCACGTATTCGGCTCGCCCCAACTCCTTGAGGAAGCTATGCTCGGGTCCCACGCCGGGGTAATCCAATCCGGCACTGATCGAATGGGACTCGATGATCTGGCCGTGGGCGTCTTGGAGGACATAGGACCGAGCGCCGTGCAGGACACCCACCTTTCCCCTCTGTAGGGTCGCCGCATGTTTCTCCGTCTCCAGGCCGTGGCCCGCCGCCTCCACCCCGACCAGTCGCACCGACTCGTCATCGATAAAATCGGCAAAGGCCCCAATCGCATTGCTGCCCCCACCGACAGAGGCAACGACCAGCGTAGGGAGCCTGCCACATTGATCCAGACACTGCCGGCGGGCCTCTTGGCCGATCACTCGCTGAAAGTGCTTGACGATCCGCGGATAGGGATGGGGTCCCGCAGCCGTGCCGAAGAGGTAGAAGGTATCTTCGACGTGGGAGGTCCAATAGCGTAAGGCGTCATTGATGGCGTCTTTAAGTGTGCCGCAGGCCCCTTCCACCGGCACGACCTCGGCGCCCAAGAGCTTCATCTTCTGGACATTGGGCATTTGCCGCTCGATGTCCGTGGTCCCCATGAAGACCTTGACCTCCATCCCCATCATCGCCCCGATCGTGGCGGTGGCCAGGCCATGCTGGCCCGCGCCGGTCTCGGCGATCAGCTTGGTCTTCTCCATGTACTTGGCCAGCAGGCCCTGGCCCAGGCCGTTGTTGAGCTTGTGAGCCCCGCCGTGCATCAGGTCCTCGCGCTTGAGCAAGACCCGACACCCCACCTTCTCACTTAAGGCTGGACTGAGATAGAGCGGCGTCGGTCTGCCCCCGTAATCCTGGGCCAACGTCGCCAGCTCGGCAACGAAGGCCGTGTCGTCACGATAGCGGTAAAACGCCGCTTCCAATTCCTCGAGCACAGGGATCAAGACCTCCGGCACGTAAAAACCGCCGAATTCACCGAATCGCCCTTTTTCTATCATATGCTGTTTCCGCCTCTGTTGCCGATCCCTTAGCCACGCAGGTGTCGGATGTTGTTGAATAGCGCCTGCATTTTTTCGTGATCTTTCTTCCCCGGTTCCGACTCGATACCGCTGCAGACATCGATGCCGTACATGTCCAGTTCCACCGCCTCGACGACATTGTCCGGGTTTATGCCCCCGGCCAGAAAGACGCGTTTGCCCGTGTGTGTGATCAGACCCCAGTCGAACGCCTCTCCCGTACCGCCATAGCGCTCCGGATGAAAGGCGTCCAGCAAGATCGCATGGACCGGAAAGGCGTTGGCTCGATCGATGTCGGCCGATTCCTTCACTCGGATCGCCTTCATGACCTTGATCGCATCTCTGGAAAAAGACTGACAAAACTCAGGCGTCTCATCTCCGTGCAACTGAATCCAGTCCAAGAAACAGGCTTCCACGGCCTCGTGAATGGCCTCCCGCGTACTGTTGACGAACACACCCGCCAGCGCGATGAAGGCCGGTAGTTTCGTCGCGATCGCCCTGGCCTGGTCAACGGTGACATAGCGCGGACTCTCGGGAAAGAAATTGAAGCCCAAGACATCGGCGCCCATGTCCATGGCCGCTTGGGCGTCCTCGACAGAGGTGACCCCACAGATTTTTACTTTGACATTGCGCATGGCACTAACTGTTCGAAATGGTCACAAGCTTCTCCAGAGCAGCCTGGGCCTTTCCCTCATCGATGGAGGCAGCGGCAATCTTCAACGCCGACTCGAAATCATCGGACAAGCCCCCGACGATCACGGCCGCCGCCGCATTGAGTGCCACGATGTCGCGCTTCGGTCCACGCTCTGTGCCGGCCAA
>JADFHU010000007.1 GCA_022567055.1 Planctomycetota bacterium | reverse complement strand
ATTCAACCTGCCCAAGCCCGGTATGCCTGCGACTCCGCCCTCAAAGGCGTGCTGACATCACTGGCCGATTTCCAACCCACGGTCATCCAGCGATCTCCCAACGAGCCGGATTTTTCCGATGTGTTTGCCTACGAGGAGGAGGAGCTGCAGCAGTACCTGGACGAGATGTCCCAGTTCAATCAGGAATTGCATCAGGAGCGCCGGCTTGCGGATCTTGGGCAGGATGCCAACGATCGCGACCTGGACTTGGGACTCGAGGACATCAACGGCGTGGACCCCGCCCTCTTCGGGCCGGATGAGCCGCAGATTCGGGGTCCCTATGGCCCCGCCTGGCCTCTGGCCCAGGAACTGATCGAGATGGAGGTGGGCGGCGCTCAGGTCAGGATAGAGATACATGACGAGAATGCCAAGTACCCACTGGCCTGGATGTTGATGGAGGACGAAGAGATTGAGGAAGAACTCGAGGTCGGATTCGAGTCCTTCTGTGAATGGATGAAGTTCAGCCGCGAGGAGATTGAGACCCTGCGTGAGCAAGTCGCTCAAGTCGGCGCGATCAAGACCTTCACTTTGGAGTTCAGCCCCCAAGTGCAGCCGGGCGCGGCCGCCGCGCCACGCACCGGTCGATCCAGAACACGCACCACCACCCGCGGCCGCCGGGGACTGACGGCCGGCACGCAGCGCAAACCGCCCACGCCTGCGGAGCTGAAGGAACGGCAGGATGTCGACCTGACCCGCCTGCTCCACAGCGGCATCATCGATTTGGAACTGCTGGCCCGTCCTACGCTGGTGAGTGATACCCGGCAGGAATCAGCCCTCAAGTATATCGGACTCAGCACGGCGGCTAAGATCAATGTGAATACGGCGCCGCGCCATGTACTCGAGTCGGCCTTCGCCTTCGGCGGAGATGCCCGCGAAATTGCGGACGAGATTATCACACGTCGGCAAGTCGTCCCCTTTGCCAATATGGAGGATTTGAAAAGGGACTTCATGCAATATGCCGATTCACTGAATAAGTGCGAGAAGTATATCACCACCGCCAGTACGCTCTTTACCGTCCGCGTGACGGCGACGTTGGGCGTGGCCCAGGTGAGCAAGTGGGCCGTGGTGACGAAGAGTGATAAGGGACTGAAAAAGGTCGCCGTCTTGTCAGGCCGATGAGGGCCTTTCGTTGTTTTTTTTCGACAGAGTCTATGACTAGGAGCCGCTTGCCGTGGAGTCACAGAGTGGGTTAGGCATCTACATCAGTAAACAGACGGCGCTGGCCGTCCGTCTGCGCAGGGGTGAGGTGGTAGACCGAGTGGCCGTAGAGGCGGCGCCGGACGAGACCGATGGGCTGCGGGCGCTGGTACGCAGATTGGCCGAGGCCTGTGCGGAACGTAACATGCTGTCATCGGATGCGTCGGTGGCCCTGGATTCCTCCCTCTTCATGCAGCATAGTGTCCACAGTGCCTTCAGCCATGCCAATCAGATCGCCCAAACCATTCGTTTCGACACAGAGGAGGTGGTGGCCGCGGATATCGGCACCATGGCGGTGGGCTTCGACGTGGCGCGGCAGCAGGAGAGCGGATCCGAACTCAACGTCTTTACCGCCGAACACGCGATTCTTTCCGATGTCGTCTTGACCCTGCAGGCCTTCGGTATCGACCCCATCAGTATTGTTCCCGATGTGGCGTGTCTGGCCCGAACGATACCTCTCTGGGCCACGCAACCGAGTCTGGAGGTGGGTGGACACCTGATCGGCGTGCTTTCCCATCGAAACGGTTATTTCTTGAGATCCTCTGAAGGGGCCCATGTGACGCCGGTGCGCGCCTTCTTGGTCGGCAGGGCCAAGAGCAAGACGGCGCTGCTCGGTCGGGAGGCCTTCGCGACCATAGCCGCCCAGAGGGGCAGTGCCATCGATTCCTTGCTGGTCTTCGATTCGGGTGGGAGCCTTGACACGGCGCAGTTAAGCGCCCATCTGGGGACGGATGTCGTGGAGGTCGACTGGTTTGAGCAGGGCGGGTCCGTAGCATCGGCAGGGACGCAAACGCCGGATCCCGTTGACCTTGCTATCGCCTACGGGGCGTCTCTGTTTGCGGGCGAGAAGTTTCATACCCTGAATTTTCGCAATGACTTCATGCCTCACCAGGGCAAACGCCTACGGCTGGAAAACGCGATGAAGTGGGCCTGCGTCTCCCTGACCATCTTGTTGCTGGCCCTGGGGGGTCGTCTACAGGCCAAGTGGTATGCCAAACAGAACGGTATCGAACAGGTCAGAGAGAAACTGGAAGAGAGCTATTCTGTGGTGATGTTAGGCAAGAAGCTGCCGAAAAACCCGACCACCTCTCTGGGAAGTGTGCAGCGCAAGCTTCTTAATACCACGATGGGCCGCCCCACTGCGGGTGACCAATCGACGGCCGCCAAGCTGCAGTTGATCCTGAAGGCCATCAATAACTGCTATCTCATCGCCGGATTGGAGATCGATTCCGTGTCCATTTCCAAGGCGATCACCATCAAGGGGAGCGCTCGGACCAATAAGGGACGTCTGACCTTTCTCAGTGAACTGCAAAAGGTGGGGCTGGGAAGGCCGACGTCTAATCTGCCGCCGACCAAGAAGGGACGACCTCCCTTCAGTATTACCATCAAGACGGCCCCTAGCGGGCCAAGGCCAAGGTGACAAGGATGAAGGATCTGTATAGAAACCCCATATTTTACTATATCACGGCGCCTCTTCTGGTGGGGATTTGGCCTCTGACGATGGCCTTCAAGTACCTGCCGGAGAAGGACAGCGAACTAGAGGACCAGAAGAAGTACTATGAAAAATCAGAATCGCTTATGGAAGAGATACTGACGATGGATCCGGATCGTCTGAGCTACGTTGACGTCAATCAAGGCGATACTGCCTTTAGCTATGCCGTGGTGATCGATAAAGTGGCAAGCAGCCTTGGGATTCGAAAATACACTCTGAACGAACAGTTCCGAACGAAGGAGGGACAGAGGGCCAAGGTCAAACTCGAGGACATCAACATTCAGCAGTGTACGAAGTTCCTGGCCACGCTGCTGATGCGCTGGGACAATCTGACGTGCAACGAGTTCTCCTTGACCAAGAAGCGGGAGATGAAGGACCAGTGGACCGTCACGATGTCGCTCGCCTACACCGAATAGATCGCGCAGCGGCGGCGCCGGGCCCAAAACCCCTTTCCAATCCCTCCGAGGCCCCTACAATAGGGCGATGAAGGACGCCGACCCTAACAGTCGAACTGACGCCATCCTGGAGGCGATCCGCCAATTTCCCACCGGCCCTGGTCTCTACTTCATGAAGGGGGCCGGGGACGTCGTCCTCTACGTCGGCAAGGCCAAAAATCTGAGGAGTCGGGCCGGCAGCTATTTCCAATCCAGCATGGACCTGGCCAGCACCCGTGGCCCCAAGATCGTGGAGATGATCAGGAAGGTCCAAAGCGTCGACTGTCTCGAAACGCCCAGCGAAGTAGAAGCCTTGTTGCAGGAGGCGCGTCTGATCAAGGACATTCGGCCACCCTACAACACTACCTTAAGCGATGACAAGACCTTCCCCTACTTGGAGATCACCACCGCGGACGACTACCCCGGCGTGTTCGTGACACGCCAACCCCGCACCAAGGGCAGTCGCCTCTTCGGCCCGTTTACGGGGGTGCGCGACCTGCGGGCGACGCTGGTCGAATTGCAGAAGATCTTCAAATTCAGAACCTGTACGCTCGACATTCGGGAGGATGATTCCAAGGCCCGATTCTTTCGTCCCTGTCTGCTCTATAGCATCAACCAGTGCACGGCCCCCTGTGCACATAAAGTAGACCGGGCCGAGTATAAGAAGAGCATTTCCGATTTGATGCGATTTATGCGCTCCAAGCGCTCCACGGTGCTCCGCCAGCTCAAGAAGCAGATGGACGAATACTCCCGGGCATTGGCGTATGAAAAGGCTGGGGTCTATCGCGACCGCATCCGGCTGATCGAACGACTCGACGATCGGGGGTCGCCGGACGAGCATGTGCAACCGGAGATCTTTGCCGCGGATCCCACCGATGCCCTGGTACAACTCACCAAGGTGTTGGCATTGCCCGGGCCGGTCCGAACGATCGAAGGGCTGGACATTGCCAACCTGGCCGGTGAGGCATCGGTGGGGTCCCTGGTGAAATTCATCGATGGTCGGCCCTTCAAAGAGGGCTACCGGCGCTTCAAGATCAAGACCGTGGCAGGCATCGATGACTACGCCATGATCGCCGAGGTCGTGCGCCGACGCTACAAGTACGCCCTGCGGGGCGAGGAGTTGTGGCCCGATCTGATCCTCATAGATGGCGGCCTGGGTCACCTGCGGCGTGCCCACCGTGCCCTGAACGCATTACTCTTGGATGCCACTGTCACGGGCTCAGCCACCCAAAAGCCGCCGGCGACCACGCTGATTTCCCTGGCCAAGAAGGAAGAACTGATCTACAAGCAGGATCAAGACGAGCCCATCCGCCTCTCCGCCCACGCGCCGGCCCGCAAGCTTTTGCAGTATGTGCGAGACGAAGCGCATCGTTTTGCCCAGCATTACCACCATATACTGCGGGCGAAGGAGATGTTTGAGTAGGCTGTGTACGGATCACAGATCACGGATCGCAGATCGCAGTTCACTGATTACCGATTACTGATTAACTGAGCAACGCGTCTACGAAGGTCTCCGGGTCGAACTCGGCGATGTCTTCTGGCTTTTCGCCCAGGCCGACGAACTTGACCGGGATGTCCAGTTGATCCTTGATGGCGATGACAATACCGCCTCGGGCCGTACCGTCCAGCTTAGCCAGAAAGATACCGGAGACGTTGATGGCTTCCATGAAGAGCTTCGCCTGAATAATAGCATTTTGGCCGGTGGTGGCATCCAGCACCAGCAGGACCTCATGGGGGGCCTCGGGGATTTTTTTCCGGATGACATCGTATATCTTGCTGAGCTCCCGCATGAGGTCCGTCTGTGTGTGCAGTCGTCCCGCGGTGTCAAGGATCAGATAGTCTGCGCGTCGAGAGAGTGCCGCTTCGCAGGCGTCGTAGGCGACGGCGGCAGGATCCGAACCCGACGCATGTTTGACGATTTGCACGCCCAGTCGTTCGGCCCAAATCGAGAGTTGGTCGACCGCCGCGGCCCGGAAGGTGTCACAGGCGGCGACGATCACCTGGCGTTGGTTCTGACTCAGGGTATAGGCCAGTTTGGCAATGCTCGTGGTCTTGCCGGTGCCATTCACCCCACCGACCAGAATCACGGTAGGGCCGGACGCGGCCCTGCGCAGCGCTCTGTCCTGCTGAGGCCAGTAGGCCTTGATGTGCTCCCTGAGAAAAGGAATGACATCCTCGCTCACTACGATTTCTTTCTTCTGGTAGGCCCGACGCAGGTCGGTAATGAGTTTGTCTGTCGTCTCGACGCCAATGTCATCTCGGATGAGGGTTTCTTCCAACTCATCCAGCAGTGCCCCGTCAATCTTTCGTCCCAGGCTCAGGACCGTGCCCAGAGAATCGGCAATCTTGGTCCGCGTCTTGCCCAAGCGGTCTTTAAGGTACTGCGTTGTCTTGGAAAAAAATCCCATCGCCGATTCCTTGCGTGCTGAATTCTTTTGAGTCGCCGGTCGGATGGTATCCGGATTGAGGGGAATTTCAAGTCCAAGGGATCGGCAAGAAACAGATTCTATTGACAGTTGCAGCTTGAGCTTGTAGTTTCGGAGTCGTTCACGCGATCTGATTCACGATGACGGATGAGCAGACTGCCCAGGGAAGGGCACATCTGGCCATGTATCCTGCTTCGAACACGTTGGGTAGCTGACGTTATTTGTCTTACCGGTTCCTTAGGGCAATTCTATGCGTACGCTTAAAGGAGAGACAGAATTGGCAACGTCCGGGATTGCAGGCATTTTTGACGATGTCGTCGAACGTGCCAGAGCCATGGACCCGACCAATGCGCGGCGATGGTTCGACCAACTGGTCTTACTCCATCTGGACGGTGGGGCGTTGGGTGTCGGCTGTCCCGACGAGGCGGCCTGTCAATATCTGAAGGACCACTGCAAAGAGTCTTTCAACCGCGCGGCGCAACAGATCACAGGTCACCTGCTCAGCGTAGATTTTCGGGTGGTCACCGATGAAGAGGTCAGCGACGTTGTCAGCGACCCGGCTCCCAGCCTGAAGCTTCATGCCGATTACACCTTTGACAATTTTGTCGTAGGTCCGAGCAATAGATTGGCCCATGCTAGCTGTGTGGCGGTGAGCCAATCCCTTGGCAACACCTATAACCCCCTGTTTATCTATGGCAACTCAGGACTGGGAAAGACTCATCTCTTGCATGCGGTCTGCTGTCAGGTCCAGAAAGAATGCACCGGTACGGTGATCGAACTGGTGAGTTGCGAGGAGTTTGTCAATTGCTTCATTCGCGCCATTGAAGAGGGAAACCTGACCGGTTTCCAAAGTCAGTTTCGGACCGTTGACCTGCTGGTCATTGACGACGTCCAGTTTTTGCGCGAACGAGAGCACAGCCAAGAGGAGTTCTTTCACACCTTCAACGCCCTCTATAACAGCGGCAAACAGATCATCCTTACCGCGGACCGGCCACCGACGGAGATGCAGTCGGTGCAGGAGCGCCTCGTGAGTCGCTTCAACTGGGGATTGGTCGCCGGTATCGATCCACCCACCTATGAAACGCGGATTGCCATCGTCCAAAAGAAGGCCCACCTGCGGGGATTGGATATCTCGGATGATGTGGCTCAGTACATCGCCCAGCATGTCCAGGCCAATATCCGGGAACTGGAAGGTGCCTTGACCACGATCTATGCCCTGGCTCTGACCGAAAAGGAGCCCGTGTCTCTGCCGGTGGCCCAGAAAGCGCTTGAGGGGCAGATTCGGCTGGCGACCCGCCACATCAGCATCACCGACATCATCGACGCCGTCACCCATCACTTCGATGTCCGTCTGGCGGATCTCCAGAGCAAGCGGCGGAGCCAGAGCATCACCGAGCCGCGCCAGATCTGCATGTATCTGGCCCGCAACCTCACCAAGCACAGCCTCGAAGAAATCGGCGGACACCTAGGCGGACGCGACCACACCACCGTCATGCACGCCTGCTCCAAGATCAGCAAGGTCCTAAAGACAGACTCTAAAATGGACGTGCTGCTGAAACATCTGTCCAAGCAGATAGAGCAGGTGACACAGGGTTAGGGATGAGGCCCAAAGGTCCCAACGCCGGCACCGAGGATGATGAGGACCACCAGGGAGAGGGCCCCCATGACCGATTGCGCGACCACCGCCTGCGGCCGGTCTACGGTGCCGCCCGAGAGCATGGTTTTCAGTTGGATAAGGCCCCGGATGTTTCCGAGAAAGCCCAGGGCTGTGATGACCAGTACGGCGATCATGAAGGAGTGGGCTCGTTGGGCCTGGGTCGCGGCGAGGCCCGCCAGGACGACTACCGGCAGCCCAAAGCCACAGGGGATGAGTGCGGTCCAACTGGCCCGACCGCTGCCGAACCAACCGCCCACTCCCAATAGGATGAGAATACCTCCATACGCGATGCCGACCCAAACCATAGTCACCTCATGTGTATTGCATTATTCTTGCTCATTCACACCGCTCGCATCTAGGCTCTGTTAGATGAGCAGAACCATACACGATGGCGGCGTAGCTGCCAAGCTGAAGTTGCCCATTGAAGAGAGGGTACTGGCCAAGGGCCTGTTGACCGCAAGTTGGGAACTTGCAGCAGTCCGATGGAGCGGTTGTTTTTGGAGTAGGGCGCGCTCTGCCCTTTCACGTCCGTAGGACCGTTCACAGTAGCGCCCCCTTTCCGCCTTCCACCTTCCGCCTTGTCTGGACGGCCCTGCGCCTCTCTGGTAAAATCCTCCGCTTCATGGCAGAGACGATAACACAGACCTTGACGGGCAAGCAACGTCGGCCCCAGGGATCGCAGGAGGCCCGGCGTGATGGAACGACTCCACACTCTCCTGCATGAGCGCGAGCAGGCGGGGTTGCTGCGCTCTCTGCCCGCCATTGAGGCACGCCGGGAGGGACGAATCCTCCACCAAGGCCAGTCGCTGCTGGATTTTTCCGGCAATGACTATCTGGGTCTGAGTCACCACCCCATGCTGACCGAGGCCGCGCAGCGGGCGCTCGAAGCCTTGGGGACGGGGGCCACGGCCTCGCGTCTGTTGAGCGGCGGCCTCTCCCTGCACCATGAGCTGGAGCGGCGCACCGCACTCTTTAAGGGCAAACCCAGCGCCCTCATTTTCAACAGCGGCTATCAGGCCAATGTCGGACTGATCGGTTGTCTCTGTCAGAGGGGCGATAGGGTGTTGTGCGATCGCCTCAGCCATGCCAGCCTGCTAGACGGGGCCAGGCTCTCCGGCGCGAAGCTTGAACGCTTTCGGCACAACGACGTGGACCATCTGGGCGATCTGCTCGCCAAGAGTGATGGCACTGGGCAGCGCCGCTTGGTGGTCACGGAGTCCCTCTTCAGCATGGAGGGTGATCTGGCCCCTCTGCGGGCTATCGTGGCCCTGAAGGAACGCCATGAATTTGAGCTGTTCGTCGATGAGGCGCACGCCACCGGGCTCTTCGATGGATCGGGCAGCGGCCTGGCTGCCCAGGCGGGAGTGACCGACCAGGTCGACTACCTTATGGGGACCTTCAGCAAGGCCCTGGGCAGTTTCGGTGGGTATGTGGCCTGTGGCCAGGCGGCCAAGGATTACTTCATCAATGCCTGCAGCAGCTTTATCTACTCCACCGCGCTGCCGCCGGCCGTCATTGCAGCAAACCTTGCGGCGCTGAAGCTGGTGGAGACCGAGCCGCAGCGGCGCGAGACGCTGCGCCGACGGGCGGACCATTTTCGGCGTGCCTTGAGGCGCGAGGGTCTCGAGGTCTTGGGCGCGGCGCAGATTGTCCCGGTGATCCTGGGTGATCCGGCTCACTGCCTCTCCGTCAGTGAGACCCTACGGGACGAGGGCCACTGGGTCTTGCCCATCCGGCCTCCTACGGTGCCGGCCGGGACGGCACGTCTGCGCTTCTCGCTGACCTATTGGCACGGGGAGGACGTCCTGGACGCCCTGGCCCATCGATTGGGACGCCTGTGCCATGTTTGAGCGTGTGGATCGACAGTGTGATGAGGATGTGATTCTCGTGTCGGGTTGGGGCTTTGATCGCCGCATCTTTGATGGGCTGGATCTGCCCTATAACTATGTGTTTTACGTCGGGCCATCGGTGGCCGACTTTGGCGCGGCCCTGCGGAGGTGGATCGACGAAGAGGGTGTTAGGGCCTGTTCTATCCTGGGGTGGTCGCTCGGGGCCTTCGCCGCGAGCGCCTTTGCCCAACGGTCTTCGAACACCGTGCGTCACCTGATTCTGCTCGGGGCCCGCTTGGCCTATGCGCCGGCTGCCCTGACGCAGATCAGGAGCGGCCTGCTGCGGAACAAGAGGGCTGCCCTGCTCCGCCTCTACCGCGCCAGTTTTCGGGGTCATGACCCGGCACTCTATCGCTGGTTTAAAGAGACACTCATGGAAGACATTATCGAGAGGATGTCGGTTGAACGACTCTGCGCCGACCTGGATTGGTTGATCCATGCCCGGATTGAGGGGCACCGTCTCGCCGGCGTCGACAGGGTGACTGTCGTTCACGGCGTTCAGGATGAAGTGGCGCCGGCCGCGGAGGCTCAGGCCCTGGCTCAGTCCTGCCCGCAGGCCAGGTGTCTGTTGCTGGAACCCTGTGGTCACTTGCCCTTTTTACACCCCGACTTTAGCCGTTGCATGCAATGATTACCAAGGCCACGATTCAACACAATTTTTCTCGTCATGCGACGCGCTATGACGGATACTGCCGGATACAGGAGTGGGCCGCGACCGAACTGCTGCGTGATCCGTCATTGGGATCGTTTTCCCGGATCCTGGACGTCGGTTGTGGTACGGGCAATCTCACCCAGCGCCTGCGGGAACGGTATCCTTCGGCCCATATTGAAGCGATTGATCTCTGTCCCAACATGGTCGCACTGGCGCGTCGAAAATCGCTCGGACTGGACATCGATTTCCAGGTGGGTGATGCAGAGATCGGAGACCTGGGCGGACCGTATGACTTGATTGCCTCCAATGCCGCCTTTCAGTGGTTCCGTGACTTGGAACAGACGATCAAACACTGTCTGAGCCATCTGGAGGCGCGGGGTGTGCTGCTTTTCTCGATGTTCGGTCCCGCAACCTACCGAGAGTTGGCGACCACCCTGACTGCCGTGCTCGGGGAGGAGGTGACGGTGTCCGCCGCCGCCTTCGCCGATGGTGAGCGGGTGGCCGCCTGTTTGCAGGCCCGCGTGGGCCACCTTCAAGTCCGGCAGGAGACTGTTACCCACTCCTACCCGAGCTTGATGGCTCTGTTGAAGACGATCAAGTATTCGGGCACGCAGGGCCAGGGCCTCTCGGGCAGGGCGCTGAACCGGCAAGAGATCCAGGCGCTGGAGTGCCACTATCACGAGCGCTACGGCGCCATTGTCGCGACGTACCAGATTCTCTACTGTTTGGCCCGCCGGGGGCCGGCATGAAGGGTCTTTTCATTACGGGGACCGATACGGCCGTAGGCAAGACCGTCGTCTGCGGTCTGCTGGCGGCCCATCTGCGTCGGGCCGGGGATCGTGTGGTCACGCAGAAATGGATCCAGACGGGATGCACTGGATTCTCCGAGGACATCGAAACGCACCTACGCTTCATGGGCCTGGAGCGCCGGGCACTAGGGGCCGATGAGGCGCTCGTCTGTCCCTACCTCTTTCCCTTGGCGGCCTCGCCGCACCTGGCGGCCGAAGCGGCGGGACAGACCATCGATCCCGAGCATATCAAGGCGTGCACCCTGAAGCTGGCGGAGCGCAACGATCGCGTCTTGGTCGAGGGACTGGGCGGGGTGGCTGTTCCCTACAGTCGGGACGCCCTGCTCCTGGACCTCGTCGTCGATCTCGAACTGCCGGTCTTGGTGGTCGTGCAGAACAAACTCGGGGCCATCAATCACGCGCTGCTGACGGTCGAGGCCCTGCAACAGCGGCGTCTCCGCATCGTGGGTCTGGTCTTCAACAGCTGCCCGGGTCAGGACCGTCGCATCACCCAAGACAATCCCCGCATTGTCGCCGAATTGACAGGGCAGCAGAGTTTGGGTACGCTCCCTTGGCAAGAGGATCGTCAGAGTTTGACGAATTCCTTCCGTCCTCTGGGAAAGGCCATAGAGCGCGCATGGAATCCATAGACAGCTGGATTGACCGGGATCTCAAGCATCTCTGGCACCCCTATACTCAGATGAAAGACTGTGAGACCTTGCCGCCCATCAAGATAGATCGGGCCCAGGGGCTCCAACTCTACGCCGACGACGGAAAAGCTTACTACGACACCGTCTCCAGTTGGTGGTGCAACATCCACGGGCACAACCATCCCCGGATTCGCGCGGCGATCCACCGGCAGCTCCAGCAGCTGGACCATTGCCTCTTCGCCGGCTTTACGCACGGACCGGCCATTGAACTGGCTGAAAGACTGGTTGACATCACGCCCGAAAATCTCGACCGGGTCTTCTACTCCGACAACGGTTCCACGGCCGTCGAAGTGGCCCTCAAGATGTCCCTCCAATACTGGGGCAACATCGGTCGACCCGAGAAATCGCGCTTCGTCGGTCTCGACATGGGGTATCACGGTGACACGGTCGGGGCCATGAGTGTGGCCGGAGAGAGTCCCTTTAGCCGGCCCTTCAAGGCAATGCTATTCGACACCTTCAAGGTCCCGACGCCTTACTGCTACCGCTGTCCCCTCGGCAAGAGTCCCGAGACATGCCACATCGAGTGTGTCGATCCGCTGGAACGACTCCTCGCCGATCACCACCAAGAGATCGCCGCCATTATCCTAGAACCTATGCTCCTGGCCGCCGCGGGCATGATCGCCTATCCGGCCGACTACCTGCGGAAGGTCGCCGAGCTGGCCCAACGATACGACTGTCACTTGATTCTCGACGAAGTGGCCGTCGGGTTCGGCCGCACGGGAAGGATGTTCGCCTGTGAGCATGCGGAGGTCAAACCCGATTTTCTCTGCCTCTCCAAGGGACTGACTTCCGGAACACTACCCTTCGCCGCAACCTTGACCACCGACACGGTCTACCAGGCCTTCTATGACGACTATTCGACCAACAAGACCCTCTACCACGGCCATACCTACGCGGCCAATCCCATCGGCTGTGCCGCGGCCTTGGCCACGCTGGACCTCTTCGAGGAGGAAGACACCCTGGCCCGGGCGCGGCCTGTGATGGCCCGCCTGCAGGCAGGGCTGGCGGAATTCCGGGATCTCAATCATGTCGGTGATGTGCGGGGCATCGGCATGGTCGGGGCCCTAGAGCTGGTGCGTGACAGGGCGAGCAAAGAGCGCTTCGACCCGGCACAGCGGGTTGGCATGCAGGTCTTCCGGCGGGGCTTGGCAGAGGGATTGATTCTCCGGCCCCTGGCAGATGTCGTCTACCTCTTCCTGCCTCTCTGCACCACGCTCGAAGAGTTGGACCTGATTTTAGCCAAACTCCATGGCATCGTCCGTGACTTGTCCCGCGATCTGACCGTCTGCGAGACGGGCGCCCACCCATGAGGTCCCACGCCACACCTGTCGAGCCAAGGAGAGAGGCCCTTGAGTGACATAGCCGGTTCCCTGCGCATCAGAGACGTCAGCAAATCCTATGGCCGGGGCACACGGGTGCTCAGCGACGTGACTTTGGAGGTGCCGGTAGGAGAGATCTGCACGATCATTGGGCCCAGTGGCTCCGGAAAGACGACACTGTTGCGCCTGATCGCCGGCTTGGACGCACCCGATGGCGGAACGATCGCCCTCAACGGCACCAACATGGACACCCTGCCCCCTCACCAGCGTGACATGGCCATGGTCTTTCAAGGGGCGCCGCTCTATCCACACATGACCGTATGGCAAAACATCGTCTTTCCCCTGAAGATGCGAGGGGCGACACGGAGGGCGATCCGGCAGCGTGTTGATGACCTCCTTCCCTGGCTCAAGCTGGGGGCACTCTTGAAGCGCAGACCCCACACCCTCTCTGGCGGAGAACGTCAATGCGTGGCATTGGCCAAGGCCCTGGTCTGTCGGCCCAACCTCTTTCTCCTTGACGAACCCATCAGTCACGTCGATGTCCAGCACCGCACGGCCATACGAGCGCAGTTGAAGACCCATCTCCACAAATTGGGCATCCCCTGCCTCTATGTCACTCATGACCAACATGAGGCCATGGCCCTAGCCGACCGGGTGTGCGTCCTTCATCAGGGTAGGGTGCAACAGATGGGAACGCCCTTGGACATCTACCGGCGTCCGGTCAACCGCTTCGTCGCCGGCTTCTTCGGTTCGCCCCCCATAAACTTCCTGGAAGGTCGCGTGGAACTTAACGAGGGAACGGTTGTCTTGCGACAGCCCTCGGGCGACAGCCTTGCCATACCAGGTGAGTATGAGCGCCTCCAGGGAAAATCGATCACCCTCGGTCTAAGACCGGAGCATCTCTCGCTGGTGGCGGAGGAAACGGATACCATCTCGGCCAGCATCACCCTGATAGAGCGCTTGGGCGCACAGACCGTGCTGCACGCCAACACCTCTAAGCACACCGCCTACATCCTCTTATCCGCCTCGGCTGATTCCTGCCAGGTCGGCGATGAGATCCGGATAGCCGTTGACTGGACCAAGGTGCATCTGTTTGAGCCTAGAAGAGCGGGTAGATAAACGGTGCCGCGGGCGTCCCCGCCAGGAACACAATCAACCCTAGCAGCAGTACGACGATGAGGATCGGCAGCAGCCACCACTTCTTGTTGTGCTTGAGAAAGTCCCAAAATTCGCGCAAAAGGGAGACACGATTCCCCTGGGCATTGGCTTCAAACTCATTTGCGTCCTTAGGATCGGATCTGTCCATGAATCCCTCTTCGTCAGAATTGTTGAAAATAACGGTTCTTCTCGACGGTCTGTCGGTGCGGCAGCCAGTAGCTTGAGGCATCCGGGTCGAAGCGTCGATTGAGGGGATCTCGCCCCACCAAGCGGAACACCAGGGCCAGCGGCGTGAGGAGAAGGTAATAGAAAACGGCCATCAGCGTAAAGCTCACTGTCAAGCCCAGCGGCAGCGTGGCTCCCACCATGGCGCAGTAAAGCCAGCGTGTCATCTTGAGGGAGACCAAGCGGCTGATGCCTATGAAGACGCCGGCGGCCGCCAGGCCCAGGCACCAGGGTAGAGGGACTCCCTTTAGCGTATAGAGCAAGGTCGCAACGACCGGGCCTGCCGCGCAGCCGTATAGGCTGAACCAGGTCAGGTCCTTGGGTGAGGGGTTCCAATTGATCTTAATGAGTGACATCTCGTGCGCTTTCAGTCGAGGCTGAACTGCCCCTTGTATCGGTCGATGTGGTGCTGTTGGAGTTGCGCTTGCCGGTCTTTGTGCAGCAGGTAATTGCCCAAGACCAGACAATCCATGTCCGTGGCCATAAAACAGTGGTAGGCCTCCTGCGGCGTGCAGACGATGGGTTCCCCGCGAATGTTGAAGCTGGTGTTGATCACGACCGGGCAGTCGGTCCGCCGATCGAACTGACTCATGAGACCGAACAGTCGGGGGTGACGTGTCTCGTCCACCGTCTGTATCCGCGCGGAATAATCGACATGGGTGATGGCCGGCAGCTCGCTGCGCTTGGTTTCGAGCTTCTTCAATCCTTGGCCGTTCTCCTGGTTCTTCAGCCGCCGGTCCTCTTTGACGGGGGCCACGATCAGCATGTAGGGGCTTTCATGTTCCGGGTCGAGATCGAAATAGTCCTGAGCCTTGTCCCGGAGCACGCAGGGGGCAAAGGGCCGGAAGGACTCGCGGAATTTGATCTTGAGATTCATGACACTCTGCATCTTTTCGCTACGGGCATCGCCGATGATGCTGCGATTGCCGAGCGCCCGTGGGCCGAACTCCATGCGGCCCTGGAACCAACCAATCACCTTTTCAGAGCCGATCAGGTCGGCGACCTGGCGGTACAGCTCCTGATCCGTTTCAACGTGGACATACTTCGCATCGAGACGATCCAGCGTCTCTTTGATCTGAGGATCCGAAAAAGAGGGGCCTAAGAGCGAGCCCTGCTGCTGGTCCCGACCGTCAGTCGACCGTTCCCGGTCCAGGAGTTGGTGCCAGACAAAGAGCGCGGCACCCAGCGCGCCGCCCGCATCGCCGGCGGCCGGCTGTATCCAGATCTCCTCGAAGGGGCTCTCACGCAGAATGCGGCCGTTGCCCACGCAGTTCAAGGCCACCCCACCGGCGAGCACCAGGTTTTTTTCTCCCGTCACACGGTGCACGTGCTTGGCGATCCGCAGCATGATCTCTTCGGTCACGCTCTGGATCGAGGCGGCCACATCCATGGTGTGTTGCGTGATGGCGGTCTCGGCCCTTCGGGCCGGGGCCTCGAAGAGTTTCTCAAACGCCTGATTAATCATCACCATGCGATAGCCATAGGGGAAGTAGCGCATGTTGAGGCGAAAGGAGCCATCCTCCTTGAGGTCGAGCAGTTCCCTCAGGATCAGGTCCTTAAACCTGGGTTCGCCGTAGGGGGCGAGTCCCATGAGTTTGTACTCCCCCGAATTGACTCGAAAGCCCACGTAATAGGTAAAGGCGGAATAGAGCAGCCCCAGGGAGTGGGGAAAGTGGATCACATGAGAGAGGTCGATCCTGCCGCCTTGACCGGTGCCAAAGCTGGCCGTGGCCCATTCGCCCACCCCATCCAGTGTCATAATCGCGGCCCGATCGAAGGGACTGGGAAAGAAGGCGCTGGCGGCATGGGACTCGTGATGTTCTATGAAGATGTATCGGCCCTTGTACTGTCCCTGCAGCGCGTCGTCCATCTCCTTGGGCAGATGCAGTTTTTGCCTGAGCCACACGGGCAGGCTCTTGAGGAATTGGAAAAAACCGCGCGGAGCATAGGCCAGGTAGGTCTCCAGGAGCCGGTCAAAGCGGAGCAAGGGTTTCTCGTAGAAGGCCACCAGATCGATGTCCGCCGCCCCGCAGCCGGCCGCCTCCAGGCAATAGCGGATGGCGTGGCTGGGAAAATCACGATCGTGCTTCTTGCGCGTGAACCGTTCTTCCTGCGCCGCAGCCACGATTCGTCCGTCATCGAGGAGTGCCGCCGCGCTATCGTGATAGAATGCCGATATCCCGAGAATTCTCATGGCTTGCGTGTCTATAGTCCCATCGACCATTCTTCGATGCTGACAAGACGGACCATCTTAGGGTATTCCCTCGGGGCTTTCAAGGTGGTGATTGGTCATCGGGGGTCCGTGGGTCTTTGGGTCTATGGGTTGTGATCCGCATTCTACTATTTGCGATCAGGAGCCGGTGGCCACTGACGACAGACCCACGGACCCACAGACCTACCGACCTACAGACCCACGGACCTACAGACTTACAGACTTACAGACTGCCCATCAACGATTAAACCTTGACGGATGACCGTCGTACGACTATACTTCTCTGTTTTTCTGATTAGTTTTCGGGACCCATACCATGGAGCAGGCAATTGCCAAAGCCGTCGCGCTGGTCGAGGCGATGGAGTACATTCGGGCCTTTCGCGGTAAAATCGTGGTGATCAAGCTGGGGGGCAGCGTGCTGGATGACGCGACGCTCCAGCGAAAGCTCGTCAAAGATATTGCGTTCATGGCCACGGTGGGCATGCGTCCCATCATCGTACACGGGGGCGGCAAGGCGATTACGCGGGCCATGAGCGCGGCGGGCTTGGAGCCTGTCTGGGTCCAGGGCCATCGATATACGGACGAGCGCACGCTGACGATCGCGGAGCATACCCTGGTGCATGAGGTGAATACGCCCATCTGCACGCTGTTGGCGGAAATGGGCTGCAAACCCATGGCACTGCACTCCTTGAGCAGTTGTGTTCTCTTTGCCGCACGCCTGCGTCTTGAGAGTGAGGAAGGGCGAAAGCTCGATCTGGGTCTGGTGGGTGAGGTACAGGATGTCAACCATCACCTGCTCACCACGCTCTGCTCGGATGGGACGATCCCGGTCGTTGCCTCGCTGGCTCGAGACCAGGCCGGGGGCAAGCTCAATGTCAATGCCGACAGCGCCGCCGGTCGGGTGGCCGCCGCCGTCCGGGCCGAAAAGCTCGTGGTCGTCAGCGATACGCACGGCATTCGTCAGGACGTGCAAGACCCCTCCACCTGCATTTCGAGTCTGAACAAGACGAAGATCGAGGAGATGATCGAGTCGGGCATCATCACCGGGGCGATGTTGCCCAAGGTGGAGGCCTGTTTGACGGCAATGGACAATGGGGTTGGCAAGGCCCACATCATCGACGGGCGTATCGCCCACTCTCTGCTCTTAGAGATCTACACGGAAATGGGCATTGGCACGCAAATCGTGCGGAATGGAGAAGTCCGGCATGAACGTGACTGAAGAGGTCATCAGTCAATTCGAGAAGTTTGTCATCGGCAACTATCCACGGCTGCCGCGCATGATCGTCAAGGGTGAGGGATGCTACCTGTTCGACAGCGAAGGCCGACGGATTCTGGACATGTTCCCGGGATGGGCGGTCAGCGCGCTCGGCCACTGTCACCCCAAAGTAGTGGAGGCGCTGCGTCGGCAGGCGGGTGAACTCATCCATATCGACAATACGTTTTACTCGAAACCTCAGGGGCAACTCGCGCAACTGCTCAGTGAACGGGCATTCGGGGGCAAGTGCTTCTTCTGCAACAGCGGGGCGGAGGCCAATGAGGCTGCCATGAAACTGGCCCGCCTGCATACCGAGCCGGCCAAGTACCGGTTCATTACCGTCGAGGGCAGCTTTCACGGTCGCACCCTGGCGACCCTCACGGCCACCGGGCAACCGAAGCATCATGAGGGTTTTCTGCCGCTCCTGCCCGGCTTCTCCTACGTGCCCCTCAATGACATCGCCGCGCTGGAATCGGCCTTCACCGATGAGGTGGCCGCCGTCATGATCGAACCCATCCAGGGAGAAGGGGGCATTCGTGCCGCCAGTGTCGAATACCTGGATGCCATCCGGACCCTCTGCACCCAGCATGGTGCCCTGATGATCCTGGATGAGGTTCAAACCTGCATGGGACGGACGGGCAAATGGTTTGCCTACCAACACTACGAGGTGGAGCCCGATATCATGACCATGGCCAAGGCCTTGGGTGGCGGCGTGGCGATCGGCGCCATGATGGCCACCGAAATCGTGTCCAAATCTCTGGTGCCCGGTACACACGCCTCGACCTTCGGCGGCAATGCCCTGGCCTGCGCGGCAGCCGTCGCAGTCATCGAGGCCATCGAAGAAGAGGGTCTCCTCCGCAATGCGATAGAGGTGGGGGGCTATGTCCAGCGCAAGTTGCTCGCGCTGAAAGAGCGCTTCTCCGTCATCGAAGGCGTGCGGGGGCAAGGCCTCATGGTGGGAGTTCAGTTGACCATCCCGGGCGCCGAGATCGTCAATCGCTGCCTCGAGCGGGGTCTCCGCATCAACTGTACGCACGAATCCGTGCTTCGCTTCATGCCGCCCATGATCGCCACCGAAGCGCAGATCGACAGCGCCATCGAGATATTGACCGGTGTCATGGAAGAGGGCACGCCATGAACCATTTCCTATGCGTCCACGACAGTTCGGCAGAGGAACTCGACGAACTCCTCACGCTGAGCGCCGAACTCAAGCGGCGGGACAAGCAGGGCACACTTAAGCGGAGCTTGGAGGGCAAGGTGCTGGCCATGATCTTCGAAAAGGCCAGCCTGCGCACGCGGATGAGCTTTGAGATCGCCATGACGGATTTGGGCGGATCCGGCATCACTCTCAAGCCCGACGACATCGGCATCCTCGGTCAGCGCGAACCCATCAAAGATGTCGCGCGGGTCATTGGCCGCTATGTGCATGGGATTATGTGCAGGACCTTCTCCCATCAGACCCTCAAAGAGCTGGCTGAACATGCCGGTGTCCCCGTCATCAACGCCCTCAGCGACTGGTCCCACCCCTGCCAGGCCATGGCGGATGTCCTCACCATCCGTGAGCATCTGGGCGTTCTCGCCGGCAAGAAGATAGCCTTCATCGGGGACGGCAACAACGTCGCTCGGTCTCTGGCCTTCGTGACCGCGAAGTTCGACATGACCATGGCGATTGCCTCGCCGGCCGGGTATGAGCTTGACGGGGAGACCAGCCGTCGTGTCAACCGGGACCGGCCCTGCCTGTCTCTGCACAGCGATCCCGTCGAAGCCGTCACCGGTGCGGACGTCGTCTATACAGACACCTGGGTGAGTATGGGCCAGGAAGAGGAAACGCGACGGCGTGTCGCGGATTTCGCCGGGTTCCAGGTCAACGCCGACTTGCTCTCCCACGCGCCGGACGCCAAGATTATGCATTGCTTGCCTGCCCATCGGGGATATGAGATCACCGACGACATTGCCGAGTCTGCCAATTCCGTCATCTTTGATCAGGCCGAGAATAGACTGCATTTCCAGCGGGCACTGCTCGCCAAGTTGCTGGGGTGAGAATGAGTTCTGCGCAGGCCATTTTTGAAGAGTTGGGTTTTACCTACGCGAAGGACAACATTTACTTTCAAACGATCGATAGTATTCTGGACGGCGCGGATCGTCTTGAGTTGCCGAAAAGGCTCAAGCTCATACTGTCCCAGCCCAAGAATGAATTGATCGTGCATTTTCCCGTATCCATGGACGACGGTTCAGTGCGGTTGTTCAAGGGGTATCGAGTCCAACACAACAATGTATTGGGACCTTACAAGGGGGGCATCCGCTACGACAATTCCGTTCATCTGGATCACATCAAGGCCTTGGCAGCGATCATGACGGTAAAGTGCGCGCTGATGCGGCTTCCTTTGGGGGGTGGCAAGGGGGGTGTTCAGTTCGATCCACGGTCACTCTCGTCGGATGAGTTGATGCGAGTGACCAGGCGCTTCACCAGTGCGCTGGGCACGAACATTGGGCCCGACGTCGATATGCCTGCGCCCGATGTCGGCACGAATGCCCAGGTCATGGCGTGGATGGCAGACACCTACATCAATCTTGACACAAAGCGAAAAGTGTCGGGGTTGAGTGTGGTCACAGGAAAGCCCCTGTCTTTTGGCGGATCCATGGGCCGGGAAAAGGCAACCGGGCAGGGTTTGGTCTACGTGCTCGAGGAGATGCTGCCGGAGTACGGCATGTCCATCCATGAGTGTACATTCGCCATTGTCGGCTTCGGTAATGTGGGGTCGTGGACCAGCAAGTTGTTACACGAAAGAGGATGCACGCTGAAGGCCGTCGCCGATCATACCGGTGCCCTCTACGAGGAAAAGGGCATCGATCCCTTTGCCTTGGACCGGCATGTCCAGGAACATGGCAGCATTTCTGGCTTTCCTCTCGCCGACCCGATATCGGAGGAAGAATTCTATTGCCAACGCGTGGACTTGTTCATTCCGGCCGCCTTGGAACAAATGGTCGATCTAGAAAAAGCCGAATGGCTTAGGTGCAAAGTCATCGTCGAGGCGGCGAACTTGCCCTTACAACAGGAGGCTGAATCCTACTTACTTGGGGAAGGCACCAAGATCCTGCCTGCAGTGCTCTGCAATGCGGGTGGTGTTACCGTCAGTTATTTCGAATGGAAACAGAATCGCCAATCTGAGACTTGGGACTTGGACCGGGTCGACAGGCGATTGAAGCGCGTGTTGACACAAGCGGCGCGCCGGGTCAAGGACATGGCCAAGCAGCAGCAATGTGATTTGCGTGTGGCTTCCACTTGCGCCGCCCTCGAACACATCAACGAAGTCTATGAAATGAGAGGCATCTTCCCTTAGCTGTGACATGGCCAGTTGGACGAAAACACCGCTGTTGGCCCCATTGGCCTAGGCGACCGTGGGGCTAGGCCGGAACGATATAGTGCTCGGCGATGCTCTCTAAGCTGTCCAGGATCTGGCTGATGTGCTCTTCTCTCATTCCGTGCTCAGGGCTCCTAAGCAGAACTGTCAATGCTGCGGTCCGATTCAGTTGACCCATGATGAGGTCGAGGGGCACCGCATACACATTTTGGGCGACCACCGCTCCGCGCTTGTGCTGCTCGTCAAGGGCACTCACGTCGGTGGGAACTACGACGAGACTGTCCTGTGGGCGGTTTCTGTCAGGGGTGACGAATCTTGCGTAGATCCCGGAGACCCAAGTCCCACCGGATGACAGCGTGGTCTTGTACACAACCGGTGCATTCGATGGAGTGTCCGGATCTATCATAACACTTGAGAACCGAATCAATTGAATACCGCACGGCTTCGACAAAGCCGATTCTAGGCTCTGTCTGAAATCTCGATCTGGCGTCGAGCGGCCCTTTTTCTTGAATTGTTATACCTGCTGCCGTCGCAGCTACTGTCGGATCAAGGCAGCCGCAGTTGTCCGCATGGCGGCATCCGGCTGCATCGACGATAGAACCAACATCGCCTGCTTCGCCGTCTTTGCCAGACGAAAAAATTGCTCGCTCTCAAGCCGACGACGGAGCTTTCAGACAGAGCCTAGCAGAATCAGTGGCCTTCCTCAACCATTCATCTCCACGTCCCCGGCATCCAAACACACCATGGCATCGCAGCCCTTACGCGTGCGGATCGCGCCCACGATCTGGATGGTATCTAGAGAAAAAACATACACTTTGTTTTCCAGCTCGCAGGCCCTCAAGAGGTCCAAGATTTGACGATTGACAGGCAGTGATGGAAGGGGTTATATGATCTAACCTTAGAATCGAACGCGCCCGTAGCTCAATTGGACAGAGTCGCGGACTTCGAATCCGAAGGT
>JADFHU010000354.1 GCA_022567055.1 Planctomycetota bacterium | reverse complement strand
CTATCTTCATGTTTTGCAAAGAGTTCAGATTATGCCACTAGCTCTGCCGGTTGGTCAAGCGGAAGATTCGCGGCAATCGAATCTTCCAGTAAATGTATCGCCATTGTTGATGAAACGACAACCGTTTTCCAACCAGGAGCTATGCCCTAAGTGACCCTCTTTATGACCTGAATGAAGCTAATTCGTATCTTGAAATGTATGACTCCGTATTGGCACTATAGGAGCTGATTTTGAACGAATTGAGTGTGAGTGGCCCCCATTTTCATCTAAATAATGGCATTCTATAGAAATATTTTGGGACGTATCAGATTCAATGAATGTGGTGAGTGACAGTCATTTTTGGACTCAGGCCAAAGTCACTGCCGTCTTATAGCCGCTTTGTCTTTACCGCCACCCTCATTCGCTGGCTGTTGGTCAGCCGAATGCGATTGCCTGGCTCTCTTGATGTTCCACAAGAACCCGCACCTGTTCCCGCAGGTAATCAATCGCGTTGTATAGTTCCTTGTCGATGCAATAGGCCAGACAGGTAACGAGCTGGAACCATAGTCTCTCTTTCATAGTCCGGATACGCTACGAAATCCTCACCTGACGAAGGAGTTATGTGGGAATAATATTATACTGCACTCGATCATTCTCAAAAAGAAATATGAATGACTCCTGTCAATCTTTCTCCGTCGGCACGAGCCGTTTCAACTCTTCAAACCAATTCAGCACGACGACTAGTTGGCTCGCCCCGGGCTGCTCTTCGCTTTCTTTGACCATCAGAAATCGTTGGCCATCGCCCGAAACATCGTAATGCCGTCTAAAGTCCTTTAAATACTTTTCTTCAAACAGAACTTCAGAGCCGGTCACTCTGAACTGAGGCTCGGTTTCGATGCTCACGGCTATCATCTTGTCGTCCCGGAGATAGAATAACTCTTTGCCGTCCCCTGACCATACTGGGTTGATACCGCCCTCGGTTGAAATCTTCTGTCCGCCACGCCCCGGATAGGGGCTCACATAGATTTCGCTCCGGCCTTCCCGGCCCGATTGATAAGCAATCCAATGCCCGTCGGGCGAGAAAACCCCACTCCGCTCACTCCACGATTCATGCAGCAGGGGTTGTGGCGTGTTGCCGTCCTCGGTCGACAACAAGCCGATGTCCCAGCCCGTGTCGGGATTGATTTCATTATAGAGTAGCAGCTTGCCGTCGGGTGACCACGAGGTAGCCACCTGCTCAAGTGGCTCCGTCAGGAGCGGCTCCTCGGCGCCGCTCCTGTCAACAGGTACCCAGTAAGCATTAAACGGCCCCGCCCTCCAGGACGTAAAAGTCAAGCGCTCGCCATCCGGCGTCCAGAGAGGAAGGAAATTGTTGCTCTCGAACGTGAGCTGTGTTGCCGGCCCGCTTGGCAAGTCATACACCCAAATGTTGAAGGCCCCCCCCTCGAACTTCGTGAAGGCCAAGCGGTTTCCATCGGGCGATAGACGGGCGTGTCTGTACGCGCCCGAGGGTAAAGGCAAGGGCTCGACCTCCTCGCCCCGGCGGTTGACCCAGACTAACTGGCGGCGGGCCAGCCATTCACCACCTTGGACATAATAGAGCAAGCCGTCCCGGGAAAAACAGAAGGGCGCATGTCCGCTGTCAGGGTGTTGTTTGAGACCTTCGACGACGGGACGCCGAGGCTCACCCACCTTGAGCTGCTTGAGATCGAAGGGCGCCGCCATGAGCGTTCCGGACTGCCCGTAGAGCAGATGGCCGGTCGGAGCGTAGCGGGCGTGGGACCCGCCCACGAGAAGCGTTCGCCACTGGCCTGTCTTTAGTGAGAGCACGGCGACGCGGGCATCATTGGGTGAGGTTTTCCAAATCGTGAATAGCACGGCTTTGCCGCCCGGCAGGACCTCGGGCCACCAATGGCCAAGCTCACCCTTTTCCCGGTCCGGTGTCGTCACAACCTCCGGAACACCCCCATTGGCTGAGATCTTCCAAAGGCCCGTACTCGTCGCAGGAGAAAAGTAAATCACGCCGTCCGGGCCCCAACATCCGCCCAACATTACGCTGGCGTCACAGAGGGTTTTCGGTCTCCCGCCCTTCAGGGACAGCGTCTTCAACTTGCCGCCGGCTCCAAAACCGATCGACTGACCATCAGCGGAAAAAAAGACCGAGAAGGTGGCCTTCGCTGCAGGCAGTTCTCTGCCCTCGACCTGGTCAACCTCGCGCAGGAAAAGCCGACCACTGCTCAGATAAACCAGGCGCTTACCATCGGGCGAGACGGCCATCATGGGCATTTCCCCGTTCAGCATTTGATTCTGCGGTAGGCTGATGGGAAAGCGGGACAGGGGCAGTGGCGTGGGTCGCATGAGACTCCACGTTACCAGACTCGCCGTAATAGCAACGAAGACCACGCCGGCTATTGCCGCTATCCGTCGTCGCCGCCCCCAAGTCGGTGCTACGGCCGGCAAAGGGGCGGTGATCACGCCGGCACTCGCGGAGTCGGTCAGTGTGTCGCTGATTTCGATGCCCGCATCGCCGATGTGCTGAAGCCGCCGGCGCGGGTCTTTCTCTAAGCAGCGGCGCAGCAGGACCCTGATGTTCGCCGGGGTCTCCGGCGGCAGTGCCTGCCAGTCGGGCTCACGTTCGAGAACGCGGGCCACGGTATCGGTCGCGGTATCGCCCTCGAAGGGAAGACGGCCAGTCAGCATCTCATACATGACGCAGCCGAAGGACCAGATATCCGTCCGGTGGTCCGTCGGATTGCCGCGGGCCTGCTCCGGACTCATATAGGCGGGAGTGCCCACTATCCGACCCGGTTGGGTTATCGTACTCTGAGATTTTTCATCTTGAGGTCCGATGGCTTTGGCAAGACCGAAATCCAAGACCTTGACTCTGCCCTCAGGTGTGATTTTGATATTGCCGGGCTTGAGGTCGCGATGTGCGACCCCTTGCTCGTAGGCCCCCAGCAAAGCCTCGGCGATCTGCCGGCCGATCGAGAGGGCCTCTTCCAATTTAACGGGCTTCTGTGCGATCCGCTCTGTCAGCGTCTGGCCCGGGATATACTCGAGAACCAGGTAACCGGAGCCGGCCTCTTGCTCAATGATGTCGTGGATCACGGCAATGTTCGGATGGTTCAGCGAGGCCAGGAGTTTGGCCTCGCGCATGAAACGCATCCGAGCGGTCGAATTGGCCTGCAGCTCGGCCGGCATACACTTGATGGCCACCGAACGATCGAGCTTCGTGTCGTGAGCAAGGTAGACGATGCCCATGCCCCCGCGCCCAATCATCTCCCTTATTTCAAAGGTGCCGATCTTTTGGCCGGTTAGATCTTGAGTGAGCGCTGCGGTTGCAAAGTCACTCGCTTCTGCCTGCACCAAGGAATCGAATAGCGAGTCGACTTTCTGAAACTCGTCTACCTTCTGTCGAATTCGATCTTCAAACTCCGGGTATTCCCTCACGAGTTCTTCTACGTCGGGTGCCGTACCACCCAGTTGCGCAGCGAGGAACTGCCAAACGGCCTCTTCCAAGCTACCCTCTCGATCGTCGTTCTTGACGTTCGCCATCAAATCGCCCAGAAGGACTCGGTGAGGGCGACCATGGCCCGCAAGAGCAAATGCCCTGCCGCATCTGCGCTCTTGCCCAGTCTGTCCCCTATCTCTCTGTAAGAGAGTCCATCGATCTTCGCCCACACGATGACTTGCCGGTATTCGGGTTTCAACTTGTCTATCGCCGTTTCGAGTTTGTCCAGCTCTTCTCTTCTGGAGAATATGACGCTGGGCGTGGTGTTGCGCGCGGGCTCGAGAACTCGGGCGCGGTCATCTCTCGATCTTGAGGCATCGTCATACAGCGGCGTTTCTTTGCGAATGTCGCGCTTGCCGGCGTGCAGTTTGTCCAGATTGTCGCGAATTCTGTTCTCCGCTATCTTTCCTAACCACCGCAGGAAATCGCCTTCGTTGGTGTATGTAAAGTCGCCCAAATCCCTCAAGGCACTCATGAGAACGTCCTGGACCAGATCCATCGACTCCAGCTTGGAGCGAAGTTCGCTGCCCATGCGTATCCGTATTATCCGTAGCACCCGTTCACCGTAGACCCCGTACAACTGGTCGAGTGCGGATCTATCACCTTGCTGGGCCAGGGTCACCAATTGTTGGGTTTTGTGGCAGAGATAATCGCTCAACTTTCACTAAGCTCCAAGAATAAGCGGAGTTACGTGAATTTTACCAGTTTTCAAAAAAACTACAAGCAGTGCGTCATGTCTGGTATTTCTTTCCGCTTATTAAAGTAGAGCCAACGAGCCCAAAGAGCCGGCTCTTTAGCAGAATGATTCCTACGAACGGAGTTGCGCATAGTGTGCAACGCGACGATGACAACAGTTCCCTGCTTCTACAGGAACAAGCCTTGAAAGGGCAGTCAGATGAAAAAGACAATTCTACTGGTATTGATTTTGGCATTAGGGATGGTTCCAGAGGTTGTGAACGCAGATTTCACGTTCGGCACTCCCACTAATCTGGGACCACCTGTCAACTCGGCAATTGGGGAGCTTGGCTCATCCATCACGGCCGACGGCTTGCAGCTCTACTTTTTGGACTATCCAAGCCGCCGCCCCGGCGGGTATGGTAATAAGGACATTTGGGTAACAACGCGGTCAACGAAAGGCGACCCCTGGGGAGAACCGGTCAATCTTGGCCCAATTGTAAACAGTTCGCATGGAGAGGATGGCCCGAGTATCTCGGCGGATGGCCTGATGCTCTACTTTAGCTCCAACCGGCCCGGTGGGCAGGGTGGCTACGATATTTGGGTTACGACGCGAGAAACACGTGGTGAGGACTGGGGTCATCCCGTCAATCTTGGACCGCCTGTCAACACTTCGTCTTTCGAGTTGGGTATATGCATATCACCCGATGGTCTGCAGCTCTACTTTGATGACTATTTTGGACCTCGGCCCGGGGGGCAGGGTAGAGGGGACCTATGGGTTACAACGCGGGCCACGGTCTCCGACCCCTGGGGCGTGCCGGTGAATCTCGGACCAACGGTCAACGGTTCGTCGAACGATATCTGTCCGAACGTCTCGGCCGACGGCCGCACGGCGGTGCTGGCCTACCTGGAACGAGCGGGCATTCCGCACCGTGAACGCAACGGGCGCCTCATGGTGCCGGCCGAGAGGGAATACACGGTGCTGAAGCAGCTCACGACCAGCGATGTGATCAGCTCCTCGGACGTCGATTTCTCGGCGATCATCACGGATACAAACCCGTTCCTGACGAAGGAGCAGAACCGCAAGCGCTGGCTCATCACCAAGATGAACGTGTTGTCCATGCTGATCGGTCAGTTCAGCGGGATCGAGCGGGCGACGGTCGTCATCGACCAGCCGGACTTCCGCGGGTTCGGAAGCTCACACCTCACACCGACGGCGTCGGTGACGGTGTTTCCCCGCGGCGAAGGCCTGTCCACCCGCACGATCGAAGCGATCGCGGACCTTGTCGCGGGAGCCCAGCCCGGCCTCAAGGTGAGCGACGTCCGCGTGATCGATGCAAAGAACGGGACGAGCTACACGCCCCGTGACGAGCAGAACCTGACCGCCTCGAGGTACCTGGAAGTCAAGCAGGCCACGGAGCGTGACGTCAGGGCGACCATCGAGGATCTGCTGGCCCCCATCGCCGGCGTCCGCGTTGCCGTCAACGCCCAGGTCGACGTCCGCGAGGTGGAGCAAAGGCTCGACCGCTACGAGGACCCCAAGGTCGGTCCATTGAGCCAGAGCCGCCGCACGCTGGAGTCCACGAGCCAGTCCACGAGCGCCGAACCCGGGGTCCGGCCGAACACCGGAGCCGCGATCGCCGCCCGCGGCGCCAGCGGTACGCAGGTCACCGACGAGAGCAGCAGGGAAACGACCCTGCCGGTCTTCCCCCGCGACGCCCGGTTGATCACGGACCCCAAGGGCTACGCTCTGAAGATCAACGCCACGATCCTCGTGCCGCGGTCGTACTTCGTCGCCAGGTTCCGAATGGACCGGAACGACCCTGAAGCCGTTCCCGACGAAGCGCAACTCGAGCCGGTCGTCACGTCCGAGACGGCGCGGATCAAGGCCATGGTGGAACCGCTCATCGACACCGCAGCGTACCCGGAGGCTCAGCCGGGCACCGTGGTCGTGAGCATGATTCCCGACATGGTGACGGCGGGCGGCGTCGCGATGCCGGGAGTGCCGGCGCCCGGGATGACGGGTCCCCCCGGGGCACTGGTGGCCGGCGGCATGAACACGGACCTGCTGAAGTACATTCTCCTGGCGGGGC
>JADFHU010000353.1 GCA_022567055.1 Planctomycetota bacterium | reverse complement strand
TTGTGAGCCATGTAAAACTATCGCATCTTATAAAGGTTTCCCTAGTAGAAACCACTGCCCAATTCATTCGTTAAACCTTCCGAAATTACAGACTCGATTCGAATCCGGATCACACGCGGATCTTGTCGGTCGGTGTCATCTGACGGTCGGCGGGACCGAGGCGATGGGAGGCGCCCATGGCTTGCAGCATGGTGTTATAGACGTCGAGGCCCTCGGCGTTGACGTCCATGATCTGGCCGGTCTTGAAGCGGCCGTTGGCGCCGGTGATGGCATGGAAGACGCCGGACAGCTCCCGCTTGGCATCGGAGTGTCGCCCGTCACCGGATTCGGTGGAAATGGTGATGAGTGAATTCTCGAGGAGGGTCTTGCCGTTGGCTTCGACGGAGTCGGCGCCGTCGAGCGCCTGCAGGAAATAAGACACTTCCCGCATCTTCATGTGGGCGTGGGCTCGCAGTTGAGTATTCTCTTTCTTTTCGTCGAACTTATGCCACCACTCGTGACTGCAGCCCTTGTCGCCGGTCGCATTGTGCTGAGCGGCGTCGTCGAAGGTGAAGATTTTTTTCCCCTGATAGACATAGTCACCGGTGAGGCGGATGCGTTCCCCCGCGGCCAGGAAGGTGAGGGCGCCGAAGCGGACGCGATCGGTTTGGATCGCCAGGGCGTAGAGGTCGGCCATCAGGCGCCATTCGGCGCTGAGATCCTCGAGGGTGATGTCGATGCCCTGGCCACCGGGATCTGCCGAGCCCCCGTGCAGGAGTTCGGAGCGAGGTGGCAGCTCGGGTGCGCCTTCCGGCCTTTCCTTCATTTCGTAGGCCCGTTGTTCCAGCTCCCTGATGCGGCTGAGGTGGTCGGCGACACGGGCCCTGGATGCGGCCCCGAGTGGTGAGTTTTTTCCGGTGTAGTATCGGTACTGGTCGACGACGGAATCGAGAACGCTGCGTCGCAGGCGCTGGGTGCGGCCATTGGCGCTGTCGGGCAGGGTGAGTGTGCCGAAGACCCGATCAAAGAGATCACGTGGCTTTTCCTGGATGGTGGCGGCGACGGTGCCGTACATGTTGTAGCTGTGGACGTAGCGGCTGACGCGGCTGCGGCGGAAGAAGGTGCCGCCGATCAGGGTGGGCACCATGCCGTCGGGAAGTCCCTGAGGATAGTGCGCCTTCTTGATGACCTGATCGATGGAGGGGCCTCCGGCCTTGGCTTCGCCGTCGGGCGGCTCGGCCGTGAAGGAACCCGAGGCGCCGTCGAAGTGGGCATTGATGCCGGATTCGTCACAGCGGATCTGATCGATGTTGCGCATGATGAGAAGCTTGTCAGCGAGCGGCTGGAGCGGTTCAAGAACCCCCTCGAAGCCCTCGGTCTGGAGCGGGGCGGGGATGCCCAATCCGAAGAAGACGTTAAACGCGCGCACGGGAACCGTCTTCGCCGCGGCGCCGGCATTTGAAATAAGCATTTCCTCGAGGAGAGGCAGTCCGATGGCGACGCCTCCCAAACCCTTGAGCAGGGTGCGGCGATTGAGGGGTGTTCTCTTCATCAGTGGGTCTCCGTTCGAGTGGTTTGTACCAGGTCGCTCGTGACAATGGCGCTGATCAGGCTGGCATAGGTGCCTCCCTCTTTTCGAGCCTTTTCATGGATGCTGTCGACGATGCGGGCATCGGCCGAGACGAGTGGCCGTCCCAGTGCGAACTGGGTGACTTTCCAGGTGAGGGTCTTGCTCACGCGTTCGCTGCCGGCGAGCAGGTTCATGAGTTCGCCGGAGGAGCCGTACGAAACGGGTTTGGCTGCGCCGGGGAAGAGGATCTCGCCGTCGTCGCGCAGATCGTTGCCGTGTTCATCCACCGCGTGATAGGCGCCCAGTCCGTCAAATCTCGCGAGACCGAAGGAGAGGGGTTCGAATTTGCTGTGGCAAGCGCCGCAGGATCTGTTGGCGATGCGCTCGGTGGCAATCGCGCGTTGGGAAAGCCCGGGTCGGGTCGGGACCGGCGTGGTGTCGATGCCGGGAGGCGGATCCTTGACGACACCGCGGAGGAGGTCGTGAAAAACGAAGAGCCCGCGGGTCACGGTGGAGGCGTCGTCACCACCGACGGTGAGTACGCTGCCCTGGGTGAGCAAGCCGCCGCGGCTGGGCACGGTGGAGAGGTCGTAACGAGCCAAGCCGTCGCCGCCGAGCTGGAGACCGTAGTGAGCTGCCAGACGCGGCGTGGCGTAGGTCACCTGTGCATTGAGCAATTCGGACAGGGGACGTTTCTGCTCCCAGACGACTTCCTTGAAGAAGGCGATGGTTTCTTCGCGCATGTCGGAGGCCAGATTCGGGTCCCAGTTCGGAAAGCGCTCCGGACTGGGTCTCAGGTGGTCCATGCGGTCGAGGTCAAGCCAATCGTGGAGGAACTGCGTGGATCTCTCGATGGCCCGGGGATCCTCGAGCATGCGCTCGAGTTGTGTCTCGACGCCCGCGGAATCGAATAGCCTGCCCTCTTCGGCGGCCTTCAACAGTTCCCGATCCGGGGGGGCGCCCCAGACGATGTAGCTCATGCGCGAGGCGAGTTCGTATTCGTCGACCGGCCAACGACCGCCATCACCGCGCTGATTTTCCATGCGATAGAGGAAGCGGGGGGATTGCAGCATGGCCTCGAGGATGAAACCCACGGCGTCCTTGAAGTTGCCGCCGGCGCTGGCCACGGTGGTCGAGATGCCGCGGTAGGAATCGACTTCGCGATCTTCGACGGGCCCGCGCAAGACCCAGTTGCCCATCTTGGAGATGAGGCCCCGCATGCTCTCGTCGGTGAGCTTGCGGCTCTGGGAGTATTCGGCGGCGAAATCTATCACGTCCATCCGACTGATAATGATCTCGGCGAGTCGGGCGTAGGCCTCCACGTGTTTGAGATCGACGATCAGGTTATAGGCGGTATTGCTGAAGCCATCGGCGCGGAGATCGGGGGGCAGGATCTCGCGGGCCTCCTGGTCGATGTCGACGCCCACAGTGCTCTCGACCGTGGCGATATACTCTTCGAGGGTGAGCCTGCGCACCCAGTTCGTTCCGGCCTGTCTATCGTGGGTGTAGATGGCCGGGTCGATGGTCTCCAGCGACCAGGTGGCGCCCTCATCGATCCACTGTTGCAGCATCTTCTTTTCCTGGGCGGACAGCGGGGGACGGTCATCGGGCATGTCGTTGGCGTCCACCGATTCCCACAGCGGGCTTTCCGCGGCGTTTCCGGGGAGGATGACTTTGCCATGCTTACTGCCGGCGAGGGCGGTGTCCCTGCGAGAGAGATCGAGTCCACCCTTCACGGTGCTTGAGTCGTGACATTCCAGGCAGTGTTTGGCCAGGAGCGGGGCGACCTCGGTTTCGAAGCGGTGTTCTCCGGGGGTAGGCCGGTTTTGTGCCAGGGTGGTTTCGGCCCCGGCGCCCGCATGGAAGTTCCGTTCGACCTCGGCAGCCGACAGGTCGCGGTTGTAAATCGCAACGAGGTGGTAGGTCCCTTGCCAGGGCCGGTCCTTGCTCAGTTCATTGGCCAGGGCCAGTCGATGGGATCTGTTCCAGTTCGAGGTGTCGCCCTTGATGGTCTGTTCGGCTGCTGCTTCGCCGTTGAGGTAGAGCCGCGCTTGGCCGCTGCGGCTGCGGGTGTAGACCACGTGCGTCAACTCTGTGGTGAGGCTCTTGGGGCCAGAGCTGAGCGATGGGATCCCGTTGCCGCTGGTCTTGGTGGTGCGAAACCGCACTTCGAAGCGATCTCCGTTTTGCCCGAGCGTAAAATTTCGTTCGCTGGAATTCTTGGAGAGTGTGATGATGCGGGCGGGGCCACTCTGGTCGATCTTGGCGGGTTGGATCCAGGCCTCGATGGTGATTTCGCCGGACCGGCGAATGGATTCGATGATAGTGGTTGCGGGCTTCTGGGTGCGAATGAGCGTCTTGCCCCGCACCGCGAGTGAGCCCTCGGATCGTGTTACAGCCTTGGTATCGCTGATCTTGAGGCCGGGCGCCGCGCCCGATCTTGATTGCCCTACCACAATAGAGCCTGTCGAAGACCTGAAATCATAGAGGGCCTGTAGGCCGCGGGTGGTACGGGAGGCGGCGTGGGCGGGTCCTATCGCGACGGACACCGGCAATACGAGCATGAGGAATCGTCTCGTGGCCGACGCAAAATCCTGCCATATTCGCCTGCTCTGCCTTGAAGACATCATTCCACCAGTATACCAGCTCCGCTGTTGCTGGGGAAGTGAGGGGGCGATCGCATCTTGATGCCATGTTCGCATGAGTTGCCAGTGATCAGTAGTCAGATGATCTGTCGGTATGGCAATGGCGTTTATGGCGCTCTGAGCGCTCTCAACGTCCCCTCGTCCCCTGGCCCCGCCCTGGGTGGCAATTGCCTTGTATTCAGGCGGCCGGGGGGGGTACAATATTGCATGTTGAATACAGATTCCGCAGTGTGCCGTAAAACGACCGTATCGGGCGACGGCGGAATTTGGACATTGGATCGTGTTCGCAGTGGTGTCATCAGTATCTGATGACTGGGGAGGCGTGTCTTGCGCAACGCATTAAGTTTTCGTAGTGGTGATCACCAAGCTGACAGGAGGATTCATGATGTTCAAGAAAACCACCTTTGCCGTTGTCTTGTTGTTTGCGCTGGCTCACGCCCATGCCCTGGCCGATGAGCTCATTGGATTTTCGGATGTGACGGTGGAGGATGGGGCGATCATCAGCCTTCGCTACGAGGGCGTCGAGTATGTCGTCGCTGACGGAGATCTGTTGCTGGGTACGACCACACGATGGTATGTCCAGGGAGGCAATGAGGTGTTATGGGAGGAAGGAACACCGACTCCCGCGGTCACGGTCGCAGGCACCTCGAGCGTCAAGGCAGGTGACGTGGGGTCAAAAGGCGACAATTTCCTGTTCACGCTGAACGGCGGCACAAATATCTCTTCGATCGATGGGATTGACTTCCAGCAGACGATCTTCCCCTTCCTGACGAATACTTTCTTTCATTTCGAGCGCGGGGGCAACGATACCGGGACATGGCAGGCAATCAATGCCGATGGCTCGCTGGGTGCAGTAGTCCCTTTCACCGCTGCCAATGTGTATGAGAATACGGGTGTTAACGTGAATGGTCAAAATGCCTTTGGCGTGGTTTTCAAGACGGACAAACCGGTGATGGGAGTACGCATCACGGCATCCGGGCATGACACCTTCAGCATTTCGACGCCCGTCCCTGACCAGATCAGTGCTGCCTTTCCCAGCCCCGAAGACGGCTCCACCGATGCATCCAGGGATGCAACGCTTAGCTGGATGCCCGGCATCCATGCCGCGACGCACAATGTCTATTTGAGTACCTCCTGGGAGGACGCCAATGACGCCAGCGGGGCCGATCCTCGCGGAGCAGAGGTCGGCGCAGGCTTGGACGTCAATGCGGTGGATGTCGGTAGGCTCGATTTCGGCCAGACCTATTACTGGCGGGTCGACGAAGTCAATGTGGCACCCGATTCAACCGTCTTCAAGGGCGCCGTTTGGAGTTTCATGGTCGAGCCTTTCTCGATTCCCATCAGCAACATCACCGCCACGGCCTCCAGTTCATTCGGGGCGTCCGGGCCTGAGAAGACCATCGACGGCTCCGGTCTGGTGGATGATCTCCATGGCACCTCCGCGGCCGACATGTGGATCAGCGGTGGGATCCCGGCCACCCTCGAGTATGCATTCGACAAGGTGTACAAGCTGCATGAGCTTTGGGTCTGGAACTCGAATCAGCTCATCGAAGCCTTTGTGGGATTCGGCGCCAAGGATGTTGTCATCGAGCACTCTCTGGATGGCCAGAACTGGACCGTTCTCGACGGCGTCGGGCCCCTGGCCCAGGCGACGGGTTCAGCGGGTTACGCGCATAACACTACCGTCGATTTCGGTGGTGCCATTGCCCAGCATGTTCGTGTGACCGTCAACAGTGTTCACGGTATCGCACCTCAGGCGAGCCTGAGTGAGGTGCGGTTCTTGTTCATACCCACGTTTGCCGCCAGTCCAAGTCCTGAATCGGGCGCAACGAACGTGGCACCCGATACAACTCTATCCTGGAGCCGTGATGGACGGGAGGCGGGCAGCCACGATGTCTACGTTGGGACCGATTCCGGCGATCTGTCCCTGGCCGCCAGTGTCAGCGAAAGCAGCTTCGAGACCCTGGCCCTGGATCTTCAACTGAGTCAGACCTATTCCTGGCGTGTCGATGAGGTCAATGACACCATGGATCCGAGTATCTGGACTGGAAGTGTTTGGAACTTC
>JADFHU010000352.1 GCA_022567055.1 Planctomycetota bacterium | reverse complement strand
GTTGCATTCGTCAAGCGTTAGTCTAGTGACTAGCTTCCAAGCCTCTCTCTCCTGTAAATCTTCTTGTCCACCCTTTTGGAGCATTGTAGTGATGTGGCGTGAAAGAGACTCGTAGGGGACGTCTCTATATGCGAATTGATCATCTTCATCCTTGACGCGTATTCGTATGGTTCGCCCCATTCCCTTGAATAATTCATCGAGCAGATTAACATATCGGTACGCCTCTAGAAGCTCTGGCCAAAGTGCTTCGTTGCTCTGAAAGAATTCTCTCAGGAACGGATAAAAATACCGCTCGCCATCCCCATCGACATACTTAGAATCCGCGAGCCAATCTTCCTGATGACGTTTTACAATGCTATTGAAGAAGGCAGTTGCGTTTTTCTTGTCAGCCGAGCTGGCTATTAGATCCTCTACGATGTAGTAGGGCTTTTCTGCTTTGTGAAGGTTTCTCGCCATACAGATGTGCCACAGCGAGAGAATGACTTTGCCGAACTGCGTGCCCCAGTCGCCGATGTGGTTCTGTCTGATGACCCGATGCCCCTCAAACTCGAGCATGCGGCAGATACAGTCCCCAATAATCGTGCTCCGCAGATGCCCCACGTGCATCTGCTTGGCCACATTGGGGCTGGAAAAATCGACCACGATGGTCTGAGGCGTGCTGACTGCCTCAATGCCTAGGCGAATCGGGTCTGCCCTCGTCTCCAAGAGTCGGTCACTCAGAAAGCCGGGGCTCAGCCGGAGGTTGATGAAGCCGGGACCTGCAATATCGGGAGACTCACAGATGTCCCGCAGATCGAGCTTCGCGACTACCTGTTCTGCGACACGACGGGGGTTGGTCTTGAGACGCTTGGCCAATCCCATGGCGCCATTGGCCTGATAGTCTCCGAATTTGGGATCCGCCGTCGGCTTGACGATGGCGGGGCAGTTTTCCTCCCCGGTCACCGCGCTCATGGCCGCAGCGATCTGCTGTTCGAGTATTTCGACAATCGTCCTCATCCCTGTGCGGCTTCAAGCGGCCCCTTGATCGTCCTTCTCCTCCAAGGCGGTCACCTCGACGTCGGCCCAAAGAGTCTCCAAATCGTAGAATTCACGGGACTCATCATCAAAAATGTGAACAATCACAGACACGAAGTCCAACAGGATCCAGCGTGCCTGCTCGTAGCCCGCGCGGCCGAAGCGATCAAAGTCCATCTCTCTGCCCTTCGCCGAGATCTCATCACACACGGTGCGCATCTGTCGGTCACTGGTGCCGGTCGCGACGACGAAGAAATCGGTCAAGGGGGAGTGCCCTTTCAGATCGATGAGAATGACGTCGCTGCAATGACGTTCCACGGCCAAGTGGGCCGCGGCCAGCGAGAATGCCCTCGCCTCGTCTAACGCTTTCTTATCCAAACTTGAATCCTCACTCACACGCTTCCATTTAGAGTTCACGATTCGCTGAATGCTTGAAAACCCCGTGACTGCCCTGCCAGATGAACTCTGAACCGCGAGCCCTACCACTCCAAAGAAAAACGGGGCAGTCCCCGGACTGCCCCGATAGAGTACCTCGATTGCCGTTAGGCGTCAACACGTCAGAGAGCGTGGCTCTAGTTACTACCCATACCCAGCATCTCAGTGATCGCCGGCGAATACTTAACAATGACGCCGGAGAAGACCACACTGACCATGGTCATGAGCTTGATCAGGATGTTGAGACTGGGTCCGGAGGTGTCCTTAAAGGGATCTCCCACCGTGTCCCCGATCACACCGGCCTTATGGGCCTCGGAGCCCTTGCCGCCATGGGCGCCTCTCTCGATATACTTCTTGGCGTTGTCCCAGGCACCTCCGGCATTGTTGAGCGTGATGGCCAAGACGAATCCGGCGGCCAGACCACCGGTCAGAAGGCCCATCACACCGGCCACACCTAGCACCAGACCCGTCAGCACGGGCACGGTGATCGCCATGAGCGAGGGCACGACCATCTCTTTCTGTGCCCCGGCGGTTGAGATCGCTACGCAACGGGCATAGTCCGGGGTCCCGGTCCCATCGAGGATGCCGGGGATCTCCCTGAATTGGCGGCGAACCTCATTCACCATCGCTCCGGCGGCTCGTCCCACCGCCTTCATGGTCATCCCACAGAAGACGAAGGCCATCATCGCCCCCAGGAAGAGGCCGCAGATGAGCTTGGGATTCATGATGGTCATGTTGTAGGCGATGACAAAGTCCATCACCGAGGCCGTGGCCACATTGATCTGATCACCTACGGCGTCCTTGACCGCGAAGACGGTGTTGCCGACATGATAGAGACCATCTTCACTGGCCGTCGCCAACTTCTTGACCCAAATCCGCACCTCTTCGATGTAAGCGGCCAATAGCGCCATCGCGGTCAGGGCCGCGGAGCCAATCGCAAAACCCTTGCCGGTCGCGGCGGTGGTGTTCCCCAAGGAATCGAGGGCGTCGGTCCGGGCGCGAACCTCCTCGCCCAGTCCGGCCATCTGCGCGTTGCCGCCGGCATTGTCGGCGATGGGCCCATAGGCATCGGTCGCCAGCGTAATGCCCAGTGTGGACAACATACCCACCGCGGCAAAACCAATGCCGTAGAGTCCCATCGAGAGATTATCGAATCCCCCTGCGAATCCAAACGCACAGAGGATACCCACCACAATCGTCAGCACCGACCAACCGGTGGAATACATGCCTACGGCCATTCCATCGATGATGGTCGTCGCGGGTCCCATCTCCGCCTGCTTGGCGATGCCCCTGGTGGGCCCGTACTCGTCGGAGGTGAACCACTCGGTGATTTGTCCGATCACGACACCGGCAATCAGACCCGAGACGACCGACCCGAAGATGCCCCAGGTAATCAATTGGATCTGAGCCATGATGGCCATGGCCACCAGAATCATGGCGGAACTACCCAAGGTGCCGATCAACAAGGCCTTGAGAAGATCCTTTTGGGTGGCCCCCTCCCTGCACTTGACCATGTATATACCGCCGATCGACAGGACAATGCCCACGGCGGCCACAATCATGGGAGACAAGACCGCATTGGCCCGGCTGATTTCCATCTTCGTCAAGGCGGCGGCGGGTAGCGCCGCACCCAGGGCCGCGGTCGCCAGGATGGAACCGCAGTAGCTCTCATAGAGGTCGGCGCCCATGCCGGCCACGTCACCCACGTTGTCACCCACATTGTCGGCGATGGTCGCCGGATTGCGGGGGTCGTCCTCGGGGATGCCCGCTTCCACCTTGCCCACCAGGTCCGCACCTACATCTGCCGCCTTGGTGTAAATACCGCCACCCACACGGGCGAAGAGCGCCTGGGTCGAGGCCCCCATGCCGAAGGTGATCATGGTGGTGGTGATCTCGACCCATTTTTCCTGGGGCGTCATACCGGCATGCACGAGGACCAGCCCAAACTTCTCCAGACCCTCCTGCATGTGCGCGGTCGTGTAGACGACCTTATCGAGAATCCAATACCAGAGGGAGATGTCGAGCAGGCCGAACCCGACGACCACCATGCCCATGACCGCTCCCGAACGGAATGCCACCTGAAGACCCCTGTTGAGCCCCTCCATTGCGCCCTGGGCCGTTCGTGAAGACGCGTTGGTGGCGGTCCGCATGCCCAAGAAGCCACACAGACCACTAAAGAAACCGCCCGTCAGGAAGGCCACGGAAACAAAGGGATTCTGAATGCCCACATAGGCCAGAAGTACAAAGACGATGAAGAGCACGACAAAGACCCCTGAGACAACCCCGTACTGGCGAAACAGGTAGGCGTAGGCACCCTCGCGCACATGGCGTGCGATTTCGATCATCTTCTCATTGCCCTCGGGTGCGGCCATCATCTTGCGATAGAAGACCACGGCAAAGATCAGGGCCGCAACAGAAGCCAGCGGCGCAATGACCCACCATTTCGCGGCATCCAAGCCAGTCGGGGCTACTTCGCCGCCCGAAGTCTCAGCCAGCGCCACCGCACCGAACAGCAGATTTGTCACCAAGAATCCAAGCACACTCTGTAGAACCTTCACGTTCGTTACCCCTTTCAAGTTTTGTTAATAAACCATGGACACTTGGTGCCATGCAAATTCCGAGTAGTGTAACCAACTGAAACGCATTTTCAACCGGTTTTATCCAAAGTTAGCCCAAATAAGGACCCCAGCCAGATTCCGACTTCGATCCGATACGTTTCCTTACCACTCTATCCTCCACAAGTGGCCTAAGGGATCGGCAAGAAATAAGTTGGACAACTTGTTTCTTGCCGATACCTAAGAAGAAATGGACATCTACAACCTGATCAGCTTTGGCGGCATCTTCGTGCTCGTCGGTGTGGCATGGCTCTTTTCGTCCCACCGGCGGGAATTGAACTGGAGGTTGGTTTGCTCCGGCATCGTGCTGCAGTTGGCGATCGCCCTGTTCATCTTCAAGGTGCCCGCCGGGGCAAAGATCTTCCTTTGGGTGAACGAGGCCGTTATCCGGATGCTGGATTCGGCGACGGCGGGTTCTCGATTCCTCTTCGGCCCGCTCGCCACGCCCCCGGGAGGCGATGATTCGCTGGGCTTTATCCTGGCCTTTCAGGCCTTTCCGACCATCATCTTCTTCTCCGCGCTGATTGCCGTGCTGTACTACCTGGGCATCATGCAGCGGGTCATCTCGGGCTTTGCTTTCTGCTTTTCCAAGCTCCTGCGAATATCAGGCGCCGAGTCACTGGTGGCGGCGAGCAACATCTTCGTCGGTATCGAGACCGCCCTGACCATCAAGCCCTATCTGAGCCGAATGACCCATTCGGAACTCTGTACGGTCTTGGCGGTCGGCATGGGGACGGTGGCCTCCAACGTCCTCGCCCTCTACGTCTTCACGCTGCAGGAGCAGTTTCCCCTGATCGCAGGCCACTTGGTTTCGGCTTCCCTGTTGTCCGCGCCCGCCGCCCTGGTCATGTCCAAGATCCTCTTGCCGGAGACCGAACGTAGTGAGACATTGGGCGTTCATGTCCAACCCTATTACGAAAAGGACAGCAACCTCTTTGCGGCCATTATCCAGGGGTCTCAAGGGGGCGTCAAAATGATCGTCGGCATTTCCGCGTTGCTGATCGCCGTGCTGGGGCTCGTGGCCTTGCTGGACCTTGCCCTATCATCGATGGGCTCCCTGATCAGCCCCAAGTTAGAGGGAGCGCTGACCCTAAAGGCCCTCTGTGGTTACCTCTTCTATCCGCTGACACTCGCCCTGGGTGTCCCCCTGGAGGATGCCCGGTTGGTGTCCCAGATCATTGGCGGCCGGCTGATCGTCACCGAGGTCGTCGCCTACCAAGACCTGGCCGCTGCCTTGGCAGAGGGCCGCATCGTGCATCCCCGCAGCGCCGTCATCACCACCTACGCCCTCTGCGGCTTTGCCCATCTGGCCTCGATGGCCATCTTCGTCGGGGGCGTCTGTGCCTTGGCGCCCGAACGAACTCGCGACATGGGCCGGGTCGCCGTCCGAGCCCTGGCCGCAGCCACCCTGGCCTGCCTCATGACCGCCTGTGTCGCCGGGACATTTTTTGGATCGGGATCCATACTCTTGGGAGAATAGTCGTGCCTACTGTCCGTCTTGAGAGTTGCCCGGAGTTCACTGCCGGTGACGGCTGCCGTCTGCGCGAAATACTGCACCCCGACAGGGCAGACTTGGCGCTGCGCTATAGCCTGGCCCACGCCACCGTCGCCCCCGGCCAAACGACCGCCTTACACCAACTCACGACCAGCGAGGTCTACTACATCCTGGAGGGGCAGGGCCGCATGTCGGTCGACGGAGTTCGTTCCGACGTGGGACCCGGCGACACCGTCTACATCCCCCCCAACGCCAGGCAGTCCATCACCAACACCGGCACAGACTCGCTCATCTTTCTCTGTATCGTGGACCCCGCCTGGCGCGTCGAGGATGAGACGATTCTTGCGCAGGACAGACAGCAAGGCGAGGGGGCCGCCTGATGGAAACAGCGACGCTGGTGACATTCATCGCTTACCTCCTCGTTTCAGTGGTCGCCTTGGTCCTGGCCCTGAACCCCAAGGATTCGATTCTCGACATCGTCGCCTATGCGTGGGCAGGCCTGGGGGCGGCCTTCGGTCCCGTGGTGCTCTTCGCCCTCTTCTCCAAACGAACGACCTGGCTGTCCGCGCTGCTCGGCATGGTCGTCGGCACGGTGGTGCTGATTCTATGGCATCGGGTCGGCCTCGATGCCAAGCTCTACGAAATCGTCCCCGGCTTCTGCGCCAACTGCGTGACCATTCCCCTGCTCGACCCAATCAGG
>JADFHU010000351.1 GCA_022567055.1 Planctomycetota bacterium | reverse complement strand
CGGTGAGCCGAGGTGTCGTTCTTGGGGGGTGATTCCCGCTGATCCCTGTCGTTTCTCATGCAGAAGTCCCCTTTACCACTCAGTATTCCAGGATTTGGCTCGCGGGATTGTACCAAGGGTCTGCTAGAATCTCCATCGTCGGCTAGAAGTCGGGTCAAACTTTTTGACAGGGCCTGACACGGGCGGGGCCGTTAGGATGCGGGACTCGGCAAAAGGTTCAAGAAAATACAGAGAAATGGTGTTTCGCGGCGGGAATCCGCAACCGACGCTCTTCAGGGTTGGTAGGGCTGATTTGGTTGCAAAAACACGGCAATTCTGATAGTTGTCAACCGCCCCATTGACGGGTCTTTGGGTTTGGGTGTGTGACGCCGGAGCAAAAAAAAACCATGGCGGACAAACAGTTACAGATACGGGATATTCAGGTGCTCAGAGTCACGGGACAGATGTCCGACGCGGGCCGTGACTGTGTGGCGATCGAGGAGCCCTTGGAAATCGGTCTGAACACCTATGCCGAGGGAGGGCCAGTCCATCAGACGATTTCGGTCACCATGCGGACGCCCGGCGAGGATGCGGAACTTGCGGTGGGATTCCTATTCAGTGAGGGTATCGTCGAAAAAATGAGCCAAGTGGAGGCGATCTCGGGTCACGGTGACAATCGCATCGAAGTCACGCTGGCTGCCGGGCATTGTCCGGACGTGACACGACTTCAGCGAAATTTCTATACGACCTCCAGTTGCGGTGTCTGCGGCAAGGCCTCGATAGAGGCCCTGCGGACCATCGGCGCCGAGAAACTTCCCTCGGGAAGCATGCGTGTGGACCAGACCACGCTGCGGGGGCTACCGGGGACTCTGTCGGAATCTCAGGCGGTGTTCAAACAGACAGGCGGCCTGCACGCGGCGGCACTCTTCGACTCGTCGGGAAAGTTGCTCAGGGTCCGAGAGGATGTCGGGCGACACAATGCGCTGGACAAGCTGATCGGCGCCTGTCTTCGCGAGGGGGAGACACCGCTCCGCGAGCGAATCCTGCTCTTGAGCGGCCGGATCAGCTTTGAGTTGGTGCAAAAGGCCGTACGGGCCCAGGTCCCTGTGATCGCGGCCATCGGGGCCCCTTCCAGCCTCGCCATCGAATTGGCGACAGAATACGGTGTCACCACGGTGGGCTTCCTAAGAGATAATCGATTTAATGTGTACTCGGGACGAGATCGTATCGAAATGTAGATGAGTACGCCGGAAAAACATGAGAAGACAGAGTCTCGCTCCTGCGAAGAGACCGTAGCACAGGCCCAAGCGCCGATCGAGCATGGGGCATTGAAGGTGACCGCCCCGAAGGATAGCGCCGCGGGCGTCGAGGCGGTCTTCTCGACGGTCAAGCATGCCCAGCGAGAGATGGGACTAATCTCGGGACTCTCACTGCTGAGCAAGCTCAACCAGAAGGACGGCTTTTCCTGTCCGGGTTGTGCCTGGCCCGATCCCAAGGAGAGATCGTCGATTGCCGAGTACTGCGAGAACGGCGCGAAGGCCGTTGCCGAAGAGGCGACCCGGAAGGCCTTGGATGCCGAGTTTTTTCGGCAGCACAGCGTTGAAGAACTCGCCGCCTGGTCCGATTTTCGCATCGGCAAGAGCGGACGCCTGACCCAGCCGATGATCAAGAAGAGCGGCTCGAGTCACTATGAGTCTCTCACCTGGGAGCAAGCCTTTGATGTCATTGCCACGCACTTGAGGAGACTCGATTCCCCCGACGAGGCGGCCTTCTATACCTCGGGCCGGACCAGCAATGAGGCGGCATTTCTCTATCAGCTCTTCGTGCGTATGCTTGGCACCAACAACCTGCCCGACTGTTCCAATCTCTGTCATGAATCCAGTGGAGCGGCCCTCACGGAGACCTTGGGTATCGGTAAGGGGTCCGTCACGCTGGAGGACTTCGAACGGGCGGAGCTGATTCTGGTCGTGGGACAGAATCCCGGCACGAACCATCCCCGCATGTTGTCCGCCCTCGAAAAGGCCAAGCGGAATGGATGTCACATCGTTAGCATCAATCCCCTTCCGGAAGCGGGATTGAAGCGGTTCAAGAATCCGCAACGTCTATCCGGATACTTGGGCGGCGGTACGCAACTGGCCGACATGCACCTGCCCGTCAAGATCAACGGAGACGTGCCCCTGCTCAAGGGCGTGCTGAAGTGTCTCCTGGCGGGACACGAGCAGGGCCCGGAGGCCTGGATCAATGAAGCGTTCATTGAGGACAGGACAGAAGGCTATGAGGCCTTCGTGGCGGACCTCAAGCAGGAGTCATTCGATCTCTGCGTCGAAGAAAGTGGCATCACGCTGGAGCAGATGGAGGAACTGGCCGCCCTCATCGGCCGATCCCAACGCATCATCTGCTGTTGGGCCATGGGCTTGACCCAGCACAAGAATGCGGTGTCCAATATACAACTGCTGGTCAACCTCCTCCTGCTCAAGGGCAGCATCGGTATCCCGGGCGGCGGCACCTGTCCGGTGCGGGGACACAGCAATGTGCAGGGTGACCGCACCATGGGTATTTGGGAGATTCCCCAGCCGGCCTTCATGGAGAAGCTCAAACAGCGTTTCGCCTTTGAGCCGCCTATGCGGACGGGCTACAACACGGTACAGGCCATCAAGGCCATGCATGCCGGCAAGGTGAGATTCTTCATGAGCATGGGGGGCAATCTTGTTTCCGCCGGGCCGGATACCGAGTATACGGCGGCGGCCATTCGCCAGGTGGATCTGACGGTGTGCGTCTCGACCAAGCTCAATCGAGCGCATCTGGTCACCGGCAGGGAGGCCCTTATTCTGCCCTGTCTGGTTCGGTCCGAACGGGACGTGCAAGAGGGCGGCGTTCAGTTCGTCTCCCTGGAGAACTCTATGAGCATCGTGCAGTCCTCAGAGGGTAGGGCAGACCCCATCTCCGACGACCTTCTCAGCGAATCGGCCATCGTTGCCGGTATTGCGGAGCGAACCTTGAGCCCCAATGGGGGCGTGGACTGGCTGCACCTGGTGGGCGACTACGATCGCATTCGCGACCATATCGAAGCGACGATACCGGGCTTCGACCGCTACAACGAACGCGTCCGCCAGCCGGACGGATTCACTCTGCCCAACTGCAACCGTGAGGGACGCTTCGATACCGATACCGGCAAGGCCAAGTTCACGGTGCATGCCATCGAGAGCATGGGTTTGGCCGCGGATGAGTACTTGATGATGACGATCCGAAGTCACGACCAGTACAACACGACGATCTACGGCATGGACGACCGCTATCGTGGCGTCTACAACGACCGGCGTGTCGTCTTCATGAATAAAGGTGATGTGCAGCGGGCCGGGCTGACATCAGGAGAAGCGGTGGACATTGTCAATCGCCACGGGGGCCAGGAACGCGTGGCCGTCAGTTTCCTCGTGGTCCCCTACCCCATTCCTCCCCAGTGCATCGCCACCTACTTCCCGGAGGCCAATGTCCTGGTCCCCATCGACAGTACGGCCCGGAAGAGTCATACGCCGACGTCGAAATCGGTCGTCGTGACGCTACGACCCTCAACTGTCACTCCCTAGTCCTGGCGATCTTAGCGACTTTGCGCACGGCACTGTAGTTGATATAATCGGCCCGCTCCTGATTGTGTTGTGTCCCACAAAAACCGCGTGTCATCAACAAAGGGCAGAGAAAAAGAGAAATGCAGTTCCGAGGCATATACGTTCCAGTCATCACGCCATTCACAGCCGACTACGCCGTAGACAAAGAGGCCTACGCACAGGTCATCGAACACCTCATCGGTCAAGGTGTGCACGGTGTCGTTATCGGCGGGACGACCGGCGAGAACTATGCCTTGACGCAGGAAGAACGCATCTGGCAATTCGACTTCGCCCAGGGACTGATCAAGGGTCGTGTCCCCTGGATCGCCGGCGTCAACGACATTCGCACCGAGGACGTCTGCGGATTTGCCGAGGCAGCGAAGCGGGCGGGAGCGGACGCCTTGCTGTTGGCCATTCCACCCTACTCTCTCCCTACGGGCAAGGAACTGGCTCTGCACGCCTTGAAAGTCGATCGGGCGGCCAATCTGCCCATCATTCTCTATAACTATCCGGCCCGCTCCGGTGCCGAAATGGGCCGCGAGTTCCTGGAGCGTGTTGCCCGCAGCGCCAACTTTCTCGCCATCAAGGAGAGCAGCGGTGACATCAATCGCGTGCACATGCTGGCCCGCGAGTTCCCCCATCTGCAGTTGAGTTGTGGGGCCGATGACCAGGCCTTGGAGTTCTTTGCCTGGGGGGCCCAGAGTTGGGTGTGCGCGGCGGCGAATTTCTTCAGCCCGGAGTGTCTCCTGCTCTACGAAAGCTGTGTGGTCCGGGGGGACTTTGCCACGGGGCGACGCATCATGAAGGCCATGCTGCCCCTGATGACCGTGCTGGAACGCGGGGGTAAGTTTGTCCAGTGCGTCAAGTATGCCTGTGAGCTGGAAGGCATGCCCGCCGGCGAAACGGTCCGCTTACCGCTGCGGCCCATGAAAAAGGAACTGAAACGCTCACTGAGAGATACGCTCCTCACGGCACAGACCACCATTCGGCGGATCGCCCAGGAGCAGGGAGGCAGCCAGGATGTCTGATCTACTGTCCCGGCAAGAGTACCAGGCCATTGCCGATCAACTCGTGCTAACGACGAATGCCCACATCAATGGAAAATTCACCCCCGCCAAGTCGGGCAAGACCTACGAGACCACCAACCCGGCCACCGGCGAGGTCTTGGCGCGGATCGCCTCCTGCGGCAGCGAAGACGTGGACTATGCCGTCAAGAAGGCGCGACAGGCCTTCGAGAGCGGCGTGTGGTCGCGGATGCATCCGAGCGCGCGCAAAGAGATCATGATCAGGATGGTCAAACTGATGAAGCGCAACCGCCACGAGCTATCCGTGCTGGAGAGCCTGGACAGCGGTAAACCGATCCGCGACATCGCCACCATCGACCTGCCCGAGACGCTGGAGTGCTTCGCCTGGTATGCGGAGGCGGCCGACAAGCTCTACGATCAGATGTCACCGGCCACGGACGACGCGCTGGGTTTGATCGTGCGGGAACCGGTGGGGGTGGTGGCCTGCGTGTTGCCCTGGAACTTCCCCTTACAGATGATGGGGTGGAAGGCCGGCCCGGCCTTGGCTGCGGGCAATAGCGTCATTGTCAAGCCGGCCAGTGAGACGAGCATGAGCGCGCTGCGGGTGGCCGAGTTGGCGACCGAAGCAGGGATACCGCCGGGTGTGCTCAACGTGGTGACCGGACCGGGGTCTATCGTCGGCGAGGCCATCGGCATGCACCCCGATATCGGCGCCGTCTCCTTCACGGGTTCGACCGAGGTCGGACGTCGCGTCCTGGAGTACTCCGCCCGCAGCAATCTCAAACGCGTTGTACTCGAGTTGGGCGGCAAGAATCCGGCCGTGGTGTTGGAGGATGCCGAAGCGATGGATGCCGTGGCCGAACAGGTGATCCGGGCGGTCTTCTGGAACATGGGGGAGAACTGCACCTCGAATTCGCGGCTGATCGTCCATCGCAAGCACAAGGAGAATCTGCTGCCGCGCCTGCTCGACAAGCTGCGCGACTGGAAGACCGGCGATCCCCTGGATCCCCAGAATGCCCTGGGAGCGATGGTGTCACAGAGACAATTTGACGACGTGATGGGTCATATTGCCAAGGGCAAGGAAGAAGGGGCCACCCTCATCACCGGTGGCGAAGCGCTGGAGATCGGCAAAGGCCTCTTCATTGCGCCCACGATCTTTGACGAGGTCACCCCGGACATGACCATTGCCCGGGAGGAGATCTTTGGGCCGGTCCTCACCATCCTCACGGTGGGCAGCGATGCCGAGGCCATTGATCTGGCGAACGACACCTGCTATGGCCTTCAGGCCTCGGTTTTCTGTGCCCACGGGAAGAAGGCTCTGCGGGCCGCACGCCAGTTGCGGGCGGGGACCGTGACCGTCAACTGTTACGGCGAAGGAGACATCACCACCCCCTTCGGTGGCTACAAACTCTCCGGATTCGGCGGCCGGGACAACGGTCTCCATGCCTTCGATCAGTACACCGAGGTCAAGACGATCTGGCTCGACCTGAGCGAACATGAACTGGACGCGGGCCTGGACTGAGCCCGTGTTCGGCCTGGGGGCAGGGCGATCGCAGGTAGATTCCAATCCGCACGAAGTGTGGCAGAAATGCCAATGGGCCAGGATTCCTACCGTTCGAGTAAACAGTAATCAGTGATCGGGTATGGCCAGAAACTGATTACTTTGTCACTGATTACTGAATACT
>JADFHU010000350.1 GCA_022567055.1 Planctomycetota bacterium | reverse complement strand
GTTGGCGAAGAGGATGGCCAACATGATCCCTTCGGGAAAGCCCGGATTGATCACGCGGACCAGGACCGTGAGTAAACCGATTAAAGCGCCATACCACCATTGTCCGGGTCGGGTGTGAGCGGCACTCACCGGATCCGTCGCCATATAGACCAACCCAAAGGCAAAGCCCCCTAAGACAAAGTGCTCCCAGGGTGTGACACCAAAGAGCAGGTTGGTCTCACTACCCATGACGTTCAAAAGGGTGGAGGTCACCACCATGCCGAGCACCACGCCCAACATCACCCGCCACGAGCCCACCTTGGTCGCGATCAGGAATGCGGCGCCGATGAGACAGGCCAACACCGAGGTCTCCCCCATCGAACCGGGCATCAGCCCCCAAAAGGCGTCGCTCAGGCTTGTGCTGTAGTCGCGAATGCCGTTGGCCAGTTCCCCCAAGGGTGTCGCCGCCGTATGGCCATCCACCGCGACCCAGACAGAATCACCGGTAATGTCACCGGGATAGGCGAAGTAGAGAAAGACTCGCCCCGTCAAGGCCGGATTCAAGACGTTCATGCCCACCCCACCGAACACCTCCTTGCCAATCACCACCCCAAAGGAGATGCCCAGGGCCACCTGCCACCAGGGGATGGTGGGCGGCATGATCAGGGGAAAGAGCAGACTGGTCACCAGGAAGCCTTCTGAAATGGCATGCCTGCGCACCGTGCCGAACAGAACCTCCCAGAAGCCACCGACGGCCAAAGTCACCAGATAGACCGGGAAGAAAAAGAGGGCTCCGTAGACCGTATTGCTCAGCAGAGAGGCAGAATCAAAATCGAGACCCAACAGGCTCATCGTGCGGCCGCGCCAAGTGGCGGCGGCAGCCTCTGCCATCTCAGGGCTCCCATCCGCGGCCAGGACCAGGTTCGCCTGCAAGCCCGTGTTGTACAACGCCATGATCACCGGCGGCACCAGGGCCAAGACCACGAAGATCATCATCCGCTTCAAGTCGAGCAGGTCTCGCGCATGGGGCGGGCCCGCAGTCGTATATCCAGGGGTAAACAGAATGGTGTCGGTGGCCTCGAACAGCGGATGCAGTCGCTCCAGCTTCCCCCCCCTTTCGAAGTGGGGTTTCAGCCCGTCCAGCATGCTGCGAAGCCATTTCACCGATCAGCCTTCCTTCTCGATCAGGGCAAGATTTCGTCTCAGCATGGGGCCAAACTCCAACTTCGAGGGACAGACAAAAGCGCAGAGGGACAGGTCCTCTTCATCCAACTCGAGGGCACCGAGGGCCTCGGCCTCTTCCACATCATCAACGGCCAAGGCTCGCATCAGGAAAAGCGGCATAATGTCCAGCGGCATGAGATCTTCGAAGCTGCCGCTGGGTAGGATCGCCCGCACCTCCCCATGGGTGGACGTGGTGAAATCGAAGCAGCGGTCTCGGTAGAATCGGGACATGGCGATGTTCTTGACGGAGAACCTGTTGAAGCCCAAGGTCAACCATCCGAGGAATTGTCGCTGCCTCTCCTCGGGTATCACCGTTATCTGCTGATGATACCGGCCGAGGAATCCGACGGCACCAGTGGCGTGGTGGCCCGACAGCACCGATCCGGAAATGACGCGTTGTTCGCCTTTGCTCAGTTCTCCCCGCACAACGTCAGCGACATCGGCACCGAGACAGGTATTGATCAGGCGAGGCTGACGGACCCCAGGCCCGGCCAGCGAAATGACACGGTCGGTGTGTAGTTTTCCCGTGGTAAAGAGCCTGCCCGTCGCCAGTACATCCTGGAGACCGATATGCCAAACGCTTTTGTTCCGACTCACGGGATCCAAAAAGTGTATATGCGTACCAACATTCCCCGCCGGATGGGGACCTCGAAACGCTTCAAGTCGGATGTTGGGAAAGTCCAAGGTTGGCAACTGAGTCTCGCCCGCCTTGCATATATAGATAGTACCCTCTGTCAGCTTGGAGAGGATCTTCACGCCGTTGACAAAATCCGTCTCGTTCCCGGCGAGCAGCGCCGGAATCGAGGGAGCCAAGGGATGGGTGTCCATGGCCGTGACGAATAGGGAATGGGGCTTGGTCTCAGGATCCGCAACTCGACTAAAGGGACGGACCCGCAAGGCCGTCCATTGCCCCGACTCGAGCAGTTGTCCAATTACCTCCTGCCGCGTGAGGCCGGACAGCTGGTCGGCAGTATAGGATTTGAAAGTGACTTCACTATTATCGGTGACCCGAATGACAACTGAAAGCAGGGCTCGCTTCGCACCTCGGTGAATCGCGTCGATCCTCCCCGCGACCGGAGCCGTATACCGGACCCGGGGAGACTTTTTATCGGTGAAGAGACACTGCCCCTTCGCCACCTCGTCAGCTACGCGGACCTCCATCGTCGGTTTCATACCCACGAAGTCAGACGCAAGGACTGCCACCTTTTCGGCTCTTCGTGTGTCCTTGATAGCCTGCTCAGGAGCCCCGGAAATGGGAAGGTCCAGCCCCCGTGTGATCGTCATCATGCTGCTCTGTTCCTCTTGTCGCAGATGGCCTTAAAACGTTTGGATCTATACCATCTGCTAGCAAAAACTCGGACTTTGCTACGAGTGCGTCACAGTACTCAAGAAAGGAAAGGGTGTCAACGTTGTAGGCGAGAAATATGACGGTACAGCAATAGGCCTTGACCCCAGCTCTGGATGCGTTACATAGAGACTACGCATGTCACATGGAACCGTATATCTTGTCGGCGCAGGACCAGGGAACCCCGAGCTGATTACCTTGCGAGGCTATCGCCTCCTGCAACGGGCCGACGTCATACTGCACGATCGACTCATCCCCACGGAGTTGTTGCGGGTCGTCAAGCCCACGGCCGAGGTCATCTGCGTGGGAAAATCCGCGGACGGGCACAGCGTAGCGCAAGAGGAGATCAACGCCCTGATCGTGAAGAAGGCGCGGGCCGGTCAAATGGTCCTGCGTCTCAAGGGCGGCGACTGCTACCTCTTTGGCCGAGGGGGTGAGGAGGCTCAGGCCTGCTCCGCCGCCCAGGTTCCCTTTGAAGTCGTCCCCGGCATCACCAGCGCCTTGGCCGTGCCTGCCTACGCCGGCATCCCCCCCACCCACCGGGAGTATACGCCCCATGTCGCCATCATCACCGGTCACCGACAGGCGGGCAAAACGTTGGAGATTCCCAAGGCAGACACCCTCATCTTCTTGATGTCCGTGGGCAACATATCGGCCATCATCGATGCGCTAAGAGAACAGGGATGGGCCCCCGAGACACCCATTGCCGCCATTGAGCGTGGCACCTGCTATGATCAGCGGGTCGTCACCGGAAAACTCGAATCCTTCCTCACCACACTGGGCGACGTCCAGGTTAGAACACCCGCCGTTTTCGTCGTCGGCAAGGTCGTGGATCTACAGCAACAGCTGGATTGGTTCGGCATGAGAAAGAACATTCTCGTCTTGGGAAACTATCCCCAGCGCTATGAACACCTGGGCAATATCATCCATCGCCGCATCATCGACTGCGTCCCCATCGCAGACAGCACGGACGCAGACGCAAGCCTGCGCACCCTGGCCGACTTCGACTGGATCTGCTTCACCAGCGTCAACACCGCCCGATTCCTCTTCGAGCGGCTCTACGCCAACGGGCTGGATGCCCGTGCCCTCGGTCAGGCGAAGATCGCTGCCATCGGCCGAGCCACGGCCGAGAAGCTCAAGGCCTTCGGGCTCTACCCCGATCTCATACCTCAGGTCACCTCCAGCAGCGGGTTGTTGGAGGCCTTCGCAGAACAGGACCTATCCGGCAAGAAGATCCTGCTGCCGCGGCCCGAAGTGGCCAGTAAGACTCTGCCGGAAGGGCTGCGCGACATGGGCGCCGAAGTCCGGGCAGTGACGTTCTACAAGACCACTGAAATAGATCCCGGCGACATCGACTTCGACTACATCGACTCCGTCCTCTTCACAAGTGGCTCCACGGTCCGGGCCTTCGTCAAAAGATTCGGCCCCGTCCCGGGAAAGGATACATTACAATACATCGCCCTCGGCAAACCGACTCGGACGGTGGCCCGGGAGCACGGCATCGATGCCGAACTGATGGAAGAGAAAGAGGGAAGGATGAAGGATGAAGGGTGAAGGGTGAAGGGTGAAGGGGGAAGGGTGAAGGGTGAAGGGTGAAGGGTGAAGGGTGAAGGGTGAAGGGGTGGAAAGGCGACCTTCAAAATGTTCCCTATTCTCATCTTCTGCCTTCATATCCTGTACTCTGTCCTCCGTGCTTCGGGCCACTTGCTTTGGAATTTGGACTTTTGAACGTGTGTTTTTTGCTTTGTGTTTCGGGCTTTGGTAATTGTGCTTTGCTATTTGGAATTTGAGATTTGGAATGAGTGTCCCCTTCGTTCTCCGCCCTCCGTTAAAACCATCGCTAGCTTTCGCAACCCCCACCCCCACGCTCCCATACGCCCACCCTCCCATACACAGGCTGTTTTAACAGGCGAGCGCCGCGCCATCGCGCGGGCAATCACGGTTGTAGAGAACGGAGGCGAGGATGCCGCAGACCTGGTCGACACCCTCTACCCACACACCGGTTCGGCGTGGCGGATTGGCATCACCGGTCCGCCGGGCGCGGGGAAATCAACCCTCGTAGATCGGCTGATTGCACTTTTCAGGGGGAAAGGCAAGACGGTCGGCGTCGTAGCTGTGGATACCTCGAGTCCGTTTACAGGAGGTGCGCTGTTGGGTGATCGCGTGCGGATGGACGAGCGGACGTCGGATGGCGGCGTGTTCATCCGGTCGTTGGCGGCGCGCGGAGCCCTCGGTGGGCTCTCGGAGGCCACGGAGGCCGCCTGCGACGTTCTCGACGCGGCGGGTTTCGACCTTGTCCTGATCGAAACGGTGGGTGTGGGGCAGGGTGAGTTGGACGTAGCCGGAACCGCCGATACAGTGCTCGTGGTCCTCGTCCCCGAATCCGGCGATGCCGTGCAGGCCATGAAGGCCGGTTTGATGGAGATCGCCCACGTATTCGTCGTCAACAAGGCGGACCATCCGGAGGCGGGCCTTATGGTGCGCGCGTTGCGCCAGATGTTGCATCTCAGGGCCGTTGCAAAGGATGGGTGGGAGGTGCCCGTCGTGAAGACCTCCGCCCTGAGCGGCGAGGGCCTCGATGAGCTTTCGGACGCTCTCAGCAGCCATCGCGTCCATCTCGAACCGAACTGGCAGACCTCCCGTGAAGTACGCCTCCGCCGCCGGGTGCGACGCATCGTGGAGGAGTCATGGCGCGCCGGGTTCTGGTCCGACGGTCGCTCCGAACGCCTCGATGCCTCTCTGGAATTGCTTCGACTCGAGAACAGAGCGCCACACCAGATTGCAGCGACGCTTCTTGGAGCGGAGTGATGGTGTTACGTTTTTAGCACACAGATCGGCTAACCGGCCAGTGGACGCCTCTGCTCAGCCGTGCGTCCGATGTTTTCTCCCTTATCTTCGCTCGACTACCGCTCGAAGGTAACGGTTACATAATCCGCTCGCAGCTGGGTCATCACCCCTTAAACCACCACATCACGTTTATGGAAACCGATTCCGGACAGGCCGCAGGCACTGCGGTGCCCGGTGGAGGCGAAGAATGGTTCGGCCATCCCCGTGGCCTTTCGACGCTCTTCTTCACCGAGATGTGGGAGCGTTTTTCGTATTACGGCATGCGGGCACTACTGGTGCTGTTCATGACGGCGCCGCTGGTTGGTGACAATGCCGGCTTCGGGTTTGCGGACGGCAAGGCCACGGCTATATACGGTCTCTACACGTTTTTCGTGTACGTGCTATCGTTGCCTGGTGGTTGGGTGGCCGACAACATTTGGGGTCAGAAAAAAGCCATCTTCGTCGGTGGCTGCATCATAGCGCTGGGCCACTTTACGATGGCTGCTCCGCTTGTGGGCCTTCCCCTTCAGCCGACGTTCTTCCTCGGGCTCTTTTTCATCGTTATCGGAACGGGCTTGCTCAAGCCCAACGTCAGTTCGGTGGTTGGGGATTTGTACCCGGAAGGCGGAGCGCGAAGAGACGCCGGGTTCACCATCTTCTACATGGGCATCAACATAGGCGCCATCCTTGGCCCGACATTTTGTAGCCTTATTGGCGAGAGAGTAGACTGGCATCTCGGGTTCTCGCTGGCAGGTATCGGCATGGTGCTGGGCCTCATCCAGTATAAGTTGGGAGAGCGCCACCTTGCGAACGCAGGGGATCTGAGCACAGGTGAATCGGCGGATGTGGTGTCGGCCCGTGAGAGGAAGTTCTACTTGATTGCGGCTGCGATAATAGCCGCGATCGCGCTGTTTTCTTAT
>JADFHU010000349.1 GCA_022567055.1 Planctomycetota bacterium | reverse complement strand
GGCCGTCGGCCCGCCCCAGTGGACGTGCAGGTTCGTCGCCTGGGCGAGGTCCAGTTTCGAAAAGTCCGCCTCGGGATCGGACAGGACGTCGCTGCCGGCCACCAGGCGGGCCTTGCCGAACTGGATCGGCTGGGCGAACGTGATCGGGTTGCTCCAACCCAGGTAGTCGTACCAAGCCTGGACGCCGATGTCCCGGAAAATGGCCCGGCGGTCCCGCAAACCGGGTGGGCCGCCGGCGCCCCAGATGTCGTTGAGCATCTCGTGGTCGTCGTAAGTGAACAGCGAGGGAACCTGTCGGTGCCACTCAGCCAGGTTCTTGCCGCGCGAGAGATACAGCTTGTAATTTTCCCAGACGCCGACGATGGTTGGTGCCACCTTCACGACTTGCGGAACCTGGTCGGCAGTGATTCCCACCTGCTCTTGCCACTCTTGGGGGGTGTAGTCGCGTTTTTCCTCGTAGAGCCAGTCGCCGTTGAGGATGGCGAAATCGACCTTCCCACGGATGTCGCGCAAGAGGGTGTCATAGGTCGGCAGGGATGGCCCCAGTCCACTCTCGGGATCTTGGTTGTTGCCGCAGGCGTACTCGAAGCTGAAATTGAAGAGGCCACGGGGATTGAGTTTGGTGTCGCGTGCCGATTCCGCCGTCGGCAGTGTCCGAAAGGAACCGCTATGACGTTCCCCCGATCCGGGTTCGACACGATAGTGGTAGAGGGTGTCGGGCTTGAGATCGGTGAGTGTCACGACGCCCCTCAGGTCATGGTCGAAGGATGTGGGCTCAGACAGTACCCGGCCAGTCGGTTGATCCGGATCGATGCCGTAGCGGACGCCAAACCTTCCCGGCTGCGAGGTCCGTGCCCAGATCTGCATGGACGTCGCCGCCGGCCCCCCAAGCACGGGGCCGTGGGTGATCTGAAGGCCGCCGGTTGCGGTCTGGCCGGACACGGGGAAGGTCAGACCGGCCATTACCAGCATCGTCATATTGATCGATTTCATGTCATCTCCATGCGGTGATCAGTAACCAGTAATCAGTAGTCGGTGATCGGTGATGGGTCGCTGGTCATCGGTCCTCTCAGTCCTGCGTAATCGGGTTGGCCTGAAGAAACTGACTATTGGCCCAGTATCCAGCTTGCTTTGCTCATCTGCTCGGCCGCTGCATAGCCGGCATGCCAGTCCAGGTACAACACATTGCAACCCTGCTGATGACGCTGCTTGGCGACGCGGCGCGTCCCATCGGTGTTGCTGTCCAGGTCAGGAAAGAGAAAAGGGAGCTGATTGGGTCTGAACACGTCGTTTCTACCGAGGCCGTCGTCGGTGGCTGATTTGATGATCGCACGCCATGTTCCGTAAGAGTTGTCCGCCAGATAAATCTTCGCACCGGGTCGGCGAACCTTGGTGAGGGAGGTGGGATAAACCCAAGAATTCTGTTCAAACAGGACCTCGCCGGGCTCTCGCCACGCATTGATCACATAGCCCAGCGTCTGTTCCCTGTCGGGGTAACTGGGACAGCGAAAGGTCTTCACGGTCCGGTAATCATTACCCACGGGCTTCTCGCTTAAATAGGGCATAAAGAGTATGAACCAGGGTTCAACACCTATGAGCTCGGCACCTCGATGGCCCCGGGGAATCTTCTGATCGGAATCTTGGGCATAGAGGGCCGCCCCGTAGCCAACCTGCTTCAAATTGTTGCGACACACCACCGATTTTCCCTGCTTTCGGGCTCTACCCAGGGCAGGAAGCAGGATGGCCATGAGTATCGCGATGATGGCGATCACCACCAGGAGTTCGATGAGCGTGAATCCCCTTCCCTTTGTCACGGTTTCTCGGGTCATGTTTCTTGCTCCTTTGTTCGTTCTTGCCGGTCCCTTAGGACCCGCAAAACAACAACTTACCGCTTCTCCATCTCATCTTCAGGTCGTCTTTGGCCGTTCCTCAATCGCGCAATCCTCAACGTAGGCCCACTACGCGTCCGGTTTCGCTCAATCGATCACGACCAAATCCAACCTAAATCTGAGCGGATAATTCGGTAACTTATTGTCTTACACGCCCTTATGTTTGCAGGTGTGTATACGCGCCGGCAGCATCGAAGTCAAATGTTCGTGTTTTCTTTTAGACGAAGTGCAATGGAAACACATAACGCCCCGGATCGATTAGGCGACTGGGTTTGCAGAGGCGCCTTTCCCCTTTCGATAGGACTTTGCGGTAGCCGAGACCTACTACTCCAGGAAACCCCACAGTGACTGAGCACCAACAGTGGTTCGCACATATCACAGGGCTCGGCTGGGTGGCCCACGACCGGCAGTCAGAAAAGGAGGACCCGCCGACAAAGCCGGTGTGCGGGCAGGCGACATCATCGTCGAGTTGGCCGGAAAGAAAATCGAGAACATCTACGACTAAACCCACGCCATCGAGGCGTTGAAAATTGACCAGGAAACGAAGATGGTCGTTCAGCGTGGTCGCGTGCGGATTACCCTGAATGTAGTCCCGGGCTCACGCGAATGAGTGCGCCGGCCGTTGGCTTCTCCAGCCGCCATGAGTGACGTTTACTTCACCGTTGCACATTCGTGGCGATCTCAATAATGCTGCTATCGCAGCGAAATTTGAGCCACGGAAGCCGCGGTTTTCCTTGTTCGGTGTTCTGCGGTTCATCTGACTCGCTCAGGCCTGGTGTCCAGCCAAAAGTTGAAAGTTTAGGCCTGGCCCTATGGCTCGCCTCTATGGCTCGCCTGGCCCTCTGGCTCGCCTGACAGAAACTTCTATACTAAGGACTGAGCCCAATGGCCCCGCGCACTGGGATGACTCGAATGAATGTCCGTCGCTTCACCGTAGGATTGCCAACACCGGGCGAGCGGTGTGTATTCTTGGCAGTTGCCGATAGATTGTTGGCGGAAAGACACAGTGGGAGACGGCTCTTCACGGCGGAAATAGTGGAAGAAACAGTTCCGGATGGTTAAAATCTGTCAATCGACTATCATTGCGGTCGGCCGACAATCCATCTGGGAAATGTCCGAAGAGGTATAGTTGATTCATGGATAAATTGAGTCGTCGAGAACTTATGCAGAGCATCGCACTCGGCATAGCCGGCGCCAGTCAGGGCTTGGGCGGCTCTGTCGAAGCTGCCCGAACACCGGAGATTGGCGAGCGGCCCCGCCAGGCCGAGGGAATCACGGTGTTGAATCCACGAATTCGCGTGCCGGTCAGTCTCATCATCGACGATTCGACTTGCCTTGTGAACTTGGCCCACTTTGCAATTCCTCAGTTTAAAGAGGTGTTCCCGGAGAGCTATCGTCAACCGTGGAAAACCTTGCCACGTGAGATCCCTGACTCATTTGTAAGGCAATTCGCCGAGTGGTGTCATCTTCACGGCGTCAAGGGAAAATACAGCCTGATCCCCTATCCGGCGTGTGTGGGTTGGCTTGATCGGTTCCTACCCGGTTGGTCAAAGCGGGAGCTGGAACAAAGCCTGGAACTGGTTCGTACGCTGCTACCTGCCGATTGGGACTTCCACCCGGAAGGGATCAGTCACACATGGGTGATCAACACAAAAACCGGCCGGCCTTATTCAGAACGCAGTGCGCGATTTCTGGAAAACCTCCGTTGGTCAGATCGGAAGTCGGTTGACCAACTGACGGACTATTTTTCTTACCCGTTGCGCATTCTGAAAAATGTCGGTATTCGTTGTAACGGGATCACCATGCCCGGTACCTTCGGAAGCCGGGTAAAGCCGGAATTGGCCCAGGCCGTTCTGCAATCGTGCCGGGACATCTTCCAAGTGGAAATCCCACATTACTTTCTTGACGGCTTTACTGACGACCGAAGCGTTGCTCCCCAGGTCTATTACGCTTCCGGTCTGGACGGGCCGGATCCCCGGTGCGTCGTCTCAATTCTTTCATGTACCGATGACTGGTTCGGGGGCTGGGACGGTTTGAAGCCGGGATCGGTAGATAAATGCATCGCGGCAGATTTGAAGGGCGGCCGGCTGCCGGAAGTCATTGGGCGTGGTGAACCGGCTATTCTGCTGTGTCACTGGCCCGGAATGTACTACAACGGTGAGGAGATTGGTTTTAAGATTTTCAAAGAGATCGTCCGACGACTCGACTCGGCTTTTGACAATCTGCTCTGGATGAAGTTGAGCGAGATCACCAGATATTGGGCAGCTAAGGAGCTGACGCGAATTGAGCGCAGCGGCAGTAAGATAATATTTCATGCACCCTTTGCTTGTCCGGACTTTACACTCCGAATTACGTCCCGCTCAATTCTGAAGCCTCAGGTTTCTGTTAAAGGAGTCCTCTCCCCGCTTCGCAGAGCAACCAGTCCGAGCCATTTGGACAGCGGATCCTGGTATCCGAGTGGCAAAGCCATTGTGATGTGTCTTGACATCCCCAAGGGAAAGTCGCAGATTAATCTAGTTGCCGAATGAAGGGAGTTCTCTTGTCGTCAACTCTTTCTGATGATGGATAGACCAGAAGTTGAAAAAGAAGACTCAAGAGAAACACAAAGGCTTGTCGCGTCGGTCGCTCTTTAAGGCCGGTGCGGTGGCGGCCGGATTCCAGACGTTCGGATGCATTGGCTCCCGTAGCCGGACCCCTCGTCGCCCGAGGCAGCGGGTGGTGGTCGTGGGAGCGGGCGCGTTCGGTGGATGGACTGCACTGCATCTCTTACGCAAGGGCGCGGAGACTACCCTCATCGATTCCTGGGGGCCCGGGAATTCAAGGGCGAGTTCGGGGGGGGAAACGCGGATCATTCGCGGTACCTACGGCCCAGATCGAATCTACGTGAAGATGGTGGCTCGCTCACTGGAGCTCTGGCGAGAAAACGAAGCGCGGTGGAAACGACGCCTTTACCGGAAGTGTGGCGCTTTGTGGCTAGCCGGCCAGGACGATGGGTATGAGAAGGCTTCCTTGCCACTCCTGAAAGAGGCGGGCTTTCGTCACGAGGAGTGGAGCACGACCGAAGCTGGTAAGCGATTTCCGCAGATCAACTTCGAAGGAGTCAACTGGGTTATCTACGAGTATGATGCCGGTTACCTGCTGGCTCGTCGGGCCTGTCAGGCGGTTTTGGAAGGATTCCTGGCGGAAGGTGGTGAGTACCGGCAACTTTCGGCGCTACCTGTTGGCCCCGAAAAGGGACGCCTGAGAAGTCTCAAACTGTCGGACGGCACGACTCTCGAAGCAGATCAATACGTCTTCGCCTGCGGGCCCTGGCTGGGGAAGCTCTTTCCTGAAGTGAAGGAAAACCTCATCAACTCGACCCGACAAGAAGTGTTTTACTTTGGAACCCCAGCTGGAAATTCCCAGTTTTCTGAAGACGCCCTCCCAGTATGGATTGACAACAGTGAACGCCTCTTCTATGGCATTCCTGGGAGTGATCGGCGAGGTTTTAAGGTGGCCGACGACAAGCGCGGTATCGCTTTTGATCCGACCTGGGGAGAGAGAAAGCCAACATCAGAAGGATTAGCGGCCGCGCGTAAATACATGGAGTTCCGGTTCCCCGGGCTCAAGGGGGCCCCTTTGCTCGAATCCCGGATCTGCCAGTACGAAAACAGCGCAGACTCCAATTTCATCATTGACCGGCATCCGCATGCTGAAAACGCTTGGCTCGTAGGAGGAGGATCGGGGCACGGTTTCAAGCACGGACCCGCCGTGGGCGAACAGGTCGCTCAGGCTGTCCTCGGCGAAAACGCTCCCGATCCCTTCTTCGGCTTGGATCGGTTTAAGAATCAGAGTTGAGACCGTCGTGCAGGAACTTGAGAGCCGTCATCACGACCCCAATCCGCTTGCCGTGGCGCAAGATGACGCCGCCACCGGGACGTCCGCGTCCCCGGCTGAAACGCCATCATTGGAGCAGGCTCACGGTCATCAGCACAGTCATTCGGTCTACCCCGCCGTGGCAGCCTGCCTTAACATGGACATGGTCGGAAGACTCGACAAGCACCTGGTCCTTCAAGGCATCGGTTCATCCAGCGTATGGCGTGGCGAAATCGAACGACGCAGTGCGCCCGTAGGCCTGTCGATCACCCTGCAGGAGGACAGCTATCTGCCCACCGACGCCAAGTCCTTCTATCAATTTGGCGTTCCCGTCCTGTCGGCCTTCACCGGCTCACACAGCGAATACCACACGCCACGCGATACGCCCGACACCCTGAACTATCAGGGCGCCGCCGACGTGGCTCGTTTCATGGGACTGGTGACGCGCTCGCTTGCCATTGCAGAGTCTCCGCCGGATTACCAGGAACAGGCCGCGCCGCAAGCCCCAACCCGCGGTCGCTTACGTGCCTACCTGGGGACGATTCCCGACT
>JADFHU010000348.1 GCA_022567055.1 Planctomycetota bacterium | reverse complement strand
ATCTCGGTTTTGGGGACACGGTTTTGGGGACACAATACTTAATTCGGCCGGCGGGTTTGTGTCTGCGGGTCAAGTCGCCGCGTTGCCATCGCGCCCAGCGGCCGATCTCCACAATTAAGTATTGTGTCCCCTTAACTGCTGTCCCCTTAACTGCCCCTCACTCACCAGATGATCTATAGTTTTGGGGACACAATCTATAGTTTTGGGGACACAATACTTAATTGTGTGAGACCGGTCCCCCGAGGGCCGTGGCAATTCAGCGCTTTGATCGACAAACTACGAAACCCGCCGGCCGAGTTAAGTATTGTGTCCCCTTAATAGAGATGTCCCCTTAATAGAGACCCATAAGTCGGGTGGCGCCCCACTCACCAAATAATTTTCTTGGGGTTGCCCAGGTAGAGGGAGCGGATGTAGGCGATGACTTGCCAGACCTGGTCGGGGTCCAGGTCGGCCGACCAGCCCACCATGTTGGTGCCCGAGCGGCCCTTGGAAATGGTCTTGAACAGCATCTTGTCGGTCGGCTTGTAGACCCAGGTGTCGTCGGTCAGGTCGGGGCCCACGCCGCCCTCGGCGAGGCCACCGTGGCAACTGTAGCAGCCGGTGTTGAAGGTGTAGAGCGGGTCGGTCCAGTGGACGGGGGCATCCTCTTGGTCCCCGGGAAAATGACGCACGCCGCTGGCCGCCGTATCGAACCACCGCTTCTTGTTGACATCGTAGGCGAGGGGCAGGGTCTGCAGCCTTCCTCGCTCGTGTGGGGTCAAGAAGTAGTAGACGTTCTTGCCGCCCAGTACATGCACGATCGGGTACTGCCTCGTTCCTTCCGGGCCCTGCTCCAAGATCACGCCTGGGTCGGCCCGAATGTCGCTCCGGTAGGAGTAGGCCCCGATCTGGATCGCTTCATCGTGTGTCGTCAGATGGCCCGCGGCAAATTCGGGCGAGTAAGGTTGCATGGCGAGCCCATGGTGGGAGGGGGCCCACAACTGATAGAAGCTTTCGTGGCATTGACGGCAGCTCTGGGAACCGATGTAGCGATCGGGACCTTCGGTCGTGGAAATGGGAGACGCCAGCGCGGGTCCGACCCTTGAGGGTGCCCAGATGACGCCAATGGCCCAGACGGCGATCAACGCCAGCACCAGGGGCCAAGGCCCTCGGTCGGCACTGCTTCGCTCAATCATGGTTGGCTGCTCCACCTAAAAGGCCCCTCAATGACCAAAGTCTCCAGTGAGTGGACAAGCAACGTCACGAGAACTCAAGTGCGCCTGTCCGTCGGCCGGACAGAGCCTAGAGACCGGCTAACGACATACTACCGAAAGCCTGCCATGGAGGCAACTCCCCGTGGGACACATTGACATCCGGTGATCCCCTAGTATACTCCGCCGACGAAAGAGTTAGGCCCCTCATTGCAGAGGCAGTCCTATGACGATGCAGACCCACAAGCAGCTCTTTGCCAAGGCCAAGCGCTACATCCCCGGCGGTGTAAACTCGCCGGTGCGGGCCTTCCAGGCCGTCGGTGGCGATCCCATCTTCATCGAGAAGGCCAAGGGGCCCTACCTCTGCGACGCCGAAGGTCACAAATACATCGACTATTGCGGCTCCTGGGGCCCCATGATCCTGGGCCACGCAAGGAAAGAGGTCCTGTCCGCGGTGAAAGCCGTGATGGGTCGGGGCACCAGCTTCGGCGTCACCACCCGCTTGGAGATCGAACTGGCGGAGCGCATCGTCAAGGCGGTCAAATCCGTCGAAAAAGTCCGGCTGGTCAATTCCGGTACCGAGGCGGTGATGACGGCCCTCCGCCTGGCCCGAGGCGCGACTGGGCGAGACAAGATCATCAAATTCATCGGCTGCTATCATGGCCACGTGGATCACATGCTCGTGCAGGCCGGGTCCGGCGCGGTGACCTTGGGGACGCCCAGCAGCCCCGGTGTCCCAAGGGACTTTACCAAACATACACTCCTGCTGCCCTACAACGACCCGGAGGCGGTCCCCAAGGCCTTTGCTAAATACGGGGACCAGATTGCCGCGGTGATCGTCGAGCCGGTGGCGGGAAACATGGGCGTCATCGTGCCCAAACCGGCCTTCCTGAAGAAGCTGCGAACCCTCTGCACGAGAAATGGCAGTGTGCTGATCTTCGACGAGGTGATCACCGGCTTTCGGCTGGGCTACGGCGGCGTACAGAAAGGCCTGGGCATAGATGCCGATCTCACCTGCCTGGGTAAGATCATCGGGGGCGGCTTTCCCATCGGCGCCTGCGGAGGCACGGCGTCGCTCATGGATTGTCTGGCGCCGCAGGGTAAAGTCTATCAGGCCGGCACGCTTTCAGGGAATCCCGTCTGCGTGGCTGCCGGCATCGCCACGCTGGATCTGCTCAAGGAACTCAAGCCCTATCGGGAACTCGCCCGCAACACGGCAGAATTGTGCCGGGAAATCGGTGTGCGACTTAACGGCAAGGGCATGAGTCACACGATCAATCAGATCGGCTCGATGTTTACGCTCTTCTTTGGTGTTGAGAAAGTCACTGACTTTGGTTCCGCGATCAAGTCCAACACGGCGCGGTATGGCGCCTATTTTGGTCACATGCTACACTCGGGTGTCTACCTACCGCCCTCGCAGTTCGAAGCCAACTTCCTCTCCACCGCGCACAGCGAACGGGATCTGGCCAGGACGCTGAAGGTCATCGAAGCGTGGGACATGGGCGCTGCGTAGCAGGTCACTTGGGTGGCGTGCCCCCTGGCATTTCCGCTTCGGCGTCTGATCCATTGGAGAGTTCCTCTGCATGGGAGACGATCCGTCCCACGGTCTTCAGCGCCTCTGAAGGGCCCTGCTCTTTGGCCACCACGTTGACATTCTTGATCAGGCAGTAGAGGAGTTTGTTGACGATCCGTTTGACCATAGGCTCCATGGCGTCACGAGAAGAGGCCTCCGCCTGGCTCCCCGCGAAGAAACGATCGAGTTCACGGTCAGTGACTTGCATGAAGGCCTCTTTGAGCTGACCGATGAGCGGACCCAGATCACGGATGCCAAACCACTCCATGAAATCGTGGGTGCTCTCCCGCACAATCTCCAGTCCGACGGCCACGTCTTGTTCACGTGATTTCTGATTCTGCTGGGCGGTGCCGGCCAGGTCGTCCACACTGAACAGGTAGACGCCCTCCAGGTCGTGGATGGTGGGATCGAAGTTGCGGGGTACGGCAATGTCAATGATGAGCAGCAGCGGTCGCCGACGTCGCCGCAGGATTGACTTCAGGGCGGCCTGGTCGTAGAGGAAGGTATCGCAGGTGGCGGAGCCAATGACGATGTCGGCGTTCACAAAGGCATCGTCGAGTTCCTCCCAGGGGCGGGCCGAAACCCGATACTGTTGGGCCATCTCTTCGGCCCGCGCGAGTGTTCGATTGACGATCACCGTCTCTTTGCACCGCACATGCAGCAGATGTTGCACGAGCAGTTCGCCCATCTCGCCGGCACCGATGACCAGGGCCTTAGCCTTGGTCATCTTGCCGAAGAGCTGTTGGGCCAGTTCAATGGCCACGCCGGCCACGCTCACGCGGCCCTTGGCAATCCCCGTGGTCGCATGGATCTCCTTGCTGGTGGCGAAGGCGGCGTGAAACAGGCGATTCAAGACCTTGCCCGTCGCCTGCCTGTCACAGGCCAGCTTGTAGCTGTCCTTGACTTGCGAGACGATCTGAGACTCGCCCACCACCAGGCTGTCCAGACTGGAGGTGACTCGGAACAAATGGGACACCGCCCTGGCGCCTGCGCAGATATAGAGTGAGTCCTTAAACTGACCCAGGTCGACTTCCCGATTCTCAGCCAGGTACTGGGCCAGCTCTTCGCCCGTCTCCCATCCCTCTCGATCGGAGGCACTGTAGATCTCAACCCTGTTACAGGTCGAGAGCAACACAAACTCTCCCCGTGGGAAGGCCTCGCGTAGTCGGCTCAGCGCCGCGGCCGTTTCCTCGGCACTGAAGGAGAGGCGCTCTCGGATCTCGATGGGAGCGCTCTTATGGTTCAATCCGATTAAAAGGATCTTCATTGAATGCGTTTGCCTTCTTATCAGGTGAGAAGGTTTTCAGGTAAAGCTGTGTTGGGTACCACAGAAGAGAGGGACACCCACCAAGGAAAAGATCATCAGAAAAAAGGCCAAGAGGCTGGAATAGGCGAGGGCTTTCTCTTTGACCACGCCCAAGGCGTGGAGTACCCAAACGAAGGCCATCAAGAGCCAGGCACAGGCCACCACGACAATCTTCGGATCCATAAACCAGTCCTGAAGGTCCATATCCGGCGCGGCGGCCTTCATCTGCCAAATGATCAGTCCGATGCCGCTGGCCAAGCCTACCGACAGCGTGACAAAGCAGCCTTTCACGCCGAGTAAGAGGGAGGCCTGTAACCACTGAATGGAGGGGACGCGTCCCAACACCTTCATGACCTTCTTGTGCTTGAGACGATTGCTGGTCACCAAAAAGAGTGAACCCGCGACCATGGAAAAGGTGATGAACGCGGTGCTGATGACCATGGCGATGCTGTGAAACACCACCCAGGGCGTGACCTCGACCTTGGCGGACGACGTGGCGGGTTCCGCAACCATCCCCGTCAGTAGCGCCAACCCAAAGATCATCCAGACCATGACCGAACCAAACCATATCTGGGTCACGGCGATGCTCAACAGTATATAGAGCAGATTGAAGACGATGATCAAGACCAGCATGGATTCGAAGAGGCCGGTCAGCGGCACGGCCTCGGCCTCGACGGCACGCATGACCAGGATGATGACCTCCAGGCAGGTCGCCAAGCAGATCAAGGGCATGAGAAGCCGCGGGTAGGATTGACCCGTCGGACGCAACTGCATATATCCGATCAGTGCGGCGCCGGCGCAGAGAACACCCGCGCTCAGGAACAGGACTAGTTCAGGAACAGGCAGATGAACCATTGGGTTCCCCTTTATCCATTTTAGACGCAGTCGAGTGCGGTATTGGCATCCGCACTTGCGATTGTATCACACCTCGAACCCACTATCCCAAGCTATTTTCCCGGCGCCGGCCTCGGGTGGCCCTCCTCTCTTGCATGGAATTGGACAGTGTCCCCGCCCGACTTCACCGCCACTGGACAAGCACGGAAGGTGCGGCCCCACGAAAAGCCTTGAAAGAGCCATGAGCTTGCGTTACAACACCGAGCGTGCAGTAAGGGACCGGCAAGAAATAACTTGGACTTTTGAATGCCCAATTGCACCCCATCTTTGACCGCTTCTCAATCGCGAAATCCGCGACGTAGGATAGCTACGCCTGTGGTTTCGCTCAATCGGGCGCGACCAAATCTGGAGCACACTTGGACCCCAAATTGTCCAATTTATTTCTTGCCGATCCCTAAGGGTCAAAGGGAAAGTATAGGAGCAAATGGAACTGATCATTCGTCTGAATCTGCGGGCCGTTTCACTGGACCGCCTCAGAACTGGGTAAGCATGTGATATGGAATCGATTCGGATCGCCAGTCGAGCCAGCATGCTGGCCCTCGCCCAATCCCATCAGGTCCGCGATCGACTCCTTGCACTCGAGTCCGACCTGGAGGTCTCGATCGTCCAGGTCACGACCCTGGGCGATCGTGACAAGTCAGACTTTCTTTACAAATCTGAATCGGTAGGCTTTTTCTCCTCCGAGGTCGAAAAGGCGCTACTGGAGGACCGAGCCGATCTGGCCGTGCATAGCCTCAAAGACCTACCCACGGCCATCACCGACGGACTCTGCATCGGCGCCATCCCGCAGCGGAATCGGGTCGCCGACGCGCTCATTGCGGGGCAATCGGTCCAATCCATCGAGGACCTGAAGGCCGGCGCCACCATCGGCACATCAAGCCTACGCCGTATCGCGCAAATCCGTCGGAAACGAACCGACCTTCAATGCGTCCCCCTCCGGGGCAACGTCGAAACCCGCGTCAACAAGGTGCTCAGTGGAAAACTGGATGCCATCGTCATCGCCTCGGCGGGACTCAAGCGCCTGGGCATGCAGGACAAGATCTCCGTCGAACTGCCGCTCTCGGAGTTTGTCCCGGCCCCCGCCCAGGGGGCGCTTGCCATTCAGACCCGCTCGGACGATTCGGCGCTTAGAAGTCTCGTCGTCCAACTCGATCATCCGGAGACCCGTCTCACTGTGGAGACGGAGCGACTCGTACTGGCCCACACGCAGGGCGGATGCAGCATCCCCCTCGGTGTCCATGCCACCCTCGATGGAAACGAACTCACTATTCACGCCCTGCTCATCGATATCGAGGGCAAGGTGTGCATCGAACGGACCTCGACGGGCCCCGCG
>JADFHU010000347.1 GCA_022567055.1 Planctomycetota bacterium | reverse complement strand
CGGCTTATTCTGCGTCTGGACGGCGTCAGGCTCCATCGACCGTCCTCGGACGGCCTGCTTCGCCTTCCTTGCCAGTCGCAGAAACGCTCGTTTTCGGTGCTACGATTCATTTTGATAGGCACTCTAATCATCCCCAAGACCCGCGATGGGTCTGGGCAAGAGGCTATCCAAAGAATCTCGATTCAGGAGAATACGATGATGCGTACGCGATCAATGTGGTGCTGGGCATGCCTGGTGGTTTTTGTCGCTCTCGGCGGGTCGGCGGGCGGACAGGAGTGGACGCGCTTCCGCGGGCCGGACGGGACGGGCATTGGCAGGGGCGAGTCGATCCCAGTGTCCTTCACGGAAGCGGACTACCTATGGAAGGTCGAACTCTCCGGGCCGGGGCACTCGTCTCCCGTGCTGTGGGGCGATCGAATCTTCCTGACCTGTACACACGATGCTCGCAAGGAGCGCAAAGTCGTCTGTCTCGATGCGAGATCGGGGAAGACGCTCTGGTCGACGAACATGCCGTTCACGCCGTACCACCACAACCGCCTGAACAGCTTTGCCGCCTCCACACCGGCCGTCGACGCCGAGCGTGTGTACGTCAACTGGATCTCGGGCGGGACATTCGTCGCTCTCGCCCTGGACCACGCGGGCCATAAGCTCTGGCGGCGGGAGATGGGTGAATTCAAGGCCAAGCACGGCGCTGGCGCCTCGCCCATCGCTCTGGGCGGACTGATGATCGTCGGCAACGACAATATGGAGACCAGTTTCCTGGCCGGGCTGGACGGCAGGACGAACGAGACGGTCTGGCGGATCGACCGGAGCAGCGAAGCGACATCCTACATCACGCCGGCGGTGTACCGCCCGGATGGCGGCGACCCGGAACTGGTCTTCGTCAGCCAGGGGAACGGCATGACGGGCGTCGATCCGGTCAGCGGGAAGAAGAAATGGGAAAGTAAGAAACTGTTCACGCTCAAGAGCATCTCCTCGCCCGTCGTGGCCGGGAACGTGATCTTCGCAACGGCCGGGAAGGGCGGAGGGGGGCGCGAGCCGACAGTGGTCTGGACGTTGGACCGGGACCTGCCCTATGTCCCCACGCCAATCGCGATCGGCGAGCACTTGTACATCCTGAGCGACGCCGGCGTGATGACCTGCGTGCTGGCGGACACGGGCAAGCTGGTGTGGCGGGAGAACCTGGACGGGAAATTCTACGCCTCGCCCGTCTGCGTCAACGGGCGGATCTACCTGGTCAGCCGTAGCGGCGAGGTGATCGTGCTGAGGGCGGGATCCGAATACAGAGTCCTCGCCAGGAGCACGTTGCCAGAGAAATCGGACGCGACCCCCGCGATCGCCAACGGGCGAATGTACATCCGCACCCTCAACCACCTGGTCTGCATCGGGGATGCCAAAGCCGGGACCTGAAAACTGACAGTTTGCAAAGCCTAGTATTCTGGCTGTCTCTGGCTGGCTGAGGTCCAGGTTCAAACTTTTCTTCTTGAGGTGGTCGCCGGCTGTTATTAACCTGGCGGGATAGGGCTTGGGAGGTCCTACAGCGCAATGGGAGAAGGTAGCCATTTCGACCCATGATGTTCCCCACCCCGTGGGGGCGGAAGCCATGGGGTTCCCTTGACCAATGAGAGACCTCCATACGAAAGGACGCGAGATTCTTGAGGCTACCCCAGAGACTCTCAATTCTATAACCGTTCACCGATCATTTCGAGCAGAGATGAACCGCAGAATATCGAACAATGTCCAACGGTGAAGTTAATGTGGCTCATGAACTTTTTCATCAGACACTTGCTTTCGATTCCTTGTTGCCGTCTTGACGCTGACCACTAAATGAGCCGCTCTTCGAGATCAAACTCACTGCCCTTCGACATTCTGCGGTTCTTGTTCGATATTCTACGGTTCAAACCACCCTTGCCATTACTTATAATCCCATACCATATGAACGGTTACCTCATTTCATCTTCAAGTCGCCTTTGGCCCCAGATAGCAGTGGAAGTCTGCGTAGGATAAGGGTAATAGGATGGGTATACGCCCGAGAGGATTCGAACCTCTGACCTTCGGTTTAGGAAACCGATGCTCTATCCTACTGAGCTACGGGCGCCGAATGGTTAGGCTCTGTCTGAGAACTCGATCTGGCTTCGAGCGGCCCTTTGTCCGCCTGGCTACATCCGGCTGCATCGACGATAGAACAAACATCGCCTGCTTCGCCGTCTTTGCCAGGCGAAAAAATTGCTCGCTCTCGGGCCGACGACGGAGTTCTCAGACAGAGCCTAGATAGGCGGACATTAGACAGACCGCGCTGGAGGATGTCAATGGTCTACCACCTTCTCACGCTTGGCCGGTGCCGGTGGCAAGTGGTGGGTGAAAAGGGCTCTTCTTGGCTGTGAGGTCTGTTTGTTAAGATGCGAAGGGTATTTGTTATCTCAGGGAGATCCTAGTTTGAAAGGGCGGCTCCCTATTACGTAGCTTACCGCGTATTCCTCCGTACTACTATATGTGGTATGTCGTGCAGCCTATCCAGTTACACTTATAGAGACAGGTGATGGATTACGGAAGCCCCAAGGTCATATAATACCTGCCTGAAGGTTTGAATAGACGCGTTTTCATGCTTCGATGGCTGTTGTACGCGGCTGGTGGCCTGGGAAGTGCGATTTCCAACTTTTCTAAAGTTATCCTGATTCCTGTGTCGATAGCACTATTAATGATGGCTTTCGGTAGGAATCCGAGGGCATACTAGATGTTGTGGTAGGAGCCTCGGATCGAACAGCGGATGTAATGCTATGGGGCGAAATATGGCAAGGTGGGTCAAAATGCCGGAGTTACAGTCCAGTGACCAGTTCGATTCCAGCGACTGGCAGGGTGATTGCTCTATCAATAGGTCCGGACAGGAGCCAGACGCTTTGATGGAGGACATACTTGAAAACATCAGTGCGACTCCTATTGGCAGGGTGTTGAAGCGAATCGCGTCTCTACCTGAGGTCCGCAAGGGCAAGGTGCTTAATCTCCGGCGGCAGATCACGGAGGGGACCTATGATGCGGGTGATCACTTGGACGCGGCGCTGGACAGGGTGCTGGAGGACTTCACGACGCAATAGCAGCCCCCGCTGGTCTTCCTGTCTCTTGCCTGGTTCAAGCAACTACCATCCTATGTTATGCACGATCATGCTGCTGCCGTCGAGGTTCTGCGTAAGCGATTCGGTGACCTTGGTGAGTTGTGGAAGATCTCTGGTCTCAACGATGCAATACAAGGCAGACCCACTGCCACTGAGGCAAACAGGCCCGATTCCCAGAGATTCGATTCTCTCTTTTAACTCAGCTAGCCCTCTCTCAAGTCTGAAACAGGTTTCAGAGAGCATATTCATGCACATTTTAGCGATTAAATCCATTCTGTTTTCGTTAATGAGCGCGTTTATCTGGAGGCGAGACCGTTCAAAAAGCGCCTGGTCGTGGACGTAGTGGGTGTAAACTCTCTCCGTGGAGATATTTATGCCGGGGAGGATGACTAGAGCGGAGAAGGGGAATGCCTTGTCTATGCTTTCTATGTCTTCACCTCTTCCCCGACACACGGAGAGTGGGCCGTGCAGAAAGAAGGCAACGTCACTGCCCAGTTGAGCAGCCATGGTTGCAAGGTCATCGGTGGTGTAACCCAGATGGAAGTACCGGTTTAGGCCCATGAGCGTCGCAGCTGCGTCGCTGCTGGCGGACCCCAGGCCTGTACCGGCCGGTATGTTCTTGGTCAGAGTGAGTCTTAGGTTTCTCTTTTCCTCCTGTCCGGCGAGAATCAGGGTGGCAGCCTGGTAGACCAAGTTGTCCGGGCCGGGCGGAGCCCAATGCGGACCTCGGCAGTCGAGGGCGATCCCACTGTTAGGAGGTCCGGGTTCTATCAGGATCTCATCGAAGCAGTTGATCTTGGCCATAATGGTTTCGATTTCATGGAAACCATCCTCCCGCTTCCCCGCAATGAGAAGGCTGATGTTTAGTTTCGCGGGGGCTCGTACCAAAAGACCTCGGTCTACAGCTTCGAACTGATGGGGGTCACTCGTGATCATAGGGTTTTCAAGGATCTCTTTTCGTTAGGGATCGGTAAGAAATAAGTTGGACAATTTGGGGTCCAAGTGTGCCCCATATTGGGTAGAAACAAGGATGGGGGACAGTCTTTTAAAAGACTGTCCCTTCCAAGCGTTCTTAGCGAAACCACAGGCGTAGCTGTTCTACGTCGCGGATGTCGCGATTGAGAAACGATCAAAGATGGGGTGCAATTGGGCATTCAAAAGTCCAAGTTATTTCGTGGTTCTTGAATAATGCTGCTATCGCAGCCTGGATTGTACCACGGAAGCCGCTGTTTTCTTGCCGGTCCCACAGACCTCTCCTGGCGTCACCAGCGTCTTTCTCTCGATGGGTGAGTGCCCTCCATTGATAGCCTGCGGCAGCATGCCGCACATTGCCCTGTACACGACTCTCTAGGCGTCACATTGCAGGGCGTTATTCTCGATTGGGGTCCATCTCGACCCCCTTGACGGTCACGGAATCGGCCATAAAACGCCTGCTCAGTTCCATCAACTGTTCTATCGTCCTTTTCTTGATTTTCCGCTCCGCCTCAAGCACTTCGGGTGACTTGTCGGAATCCGGTACTCCCTTGAGATCTTTGAGGATATTGGCGAGGCGCTCCATCTCTTTCATGTCCACTCTCGCGTCGAAGGGACGTATCACCGGTTGGGTCACAGGGGTCGTACGTCTCTCGGATGAGGGCCTAATGGAGGGTGTGCTACGTACTGGGACCGCGGCTTCCGCCCTGGCCGCCATTCGGCCGGGCACCGTTCGAGGCTTGGGATTCTTGCCGGTTCCGGCATACAAGTTGACTTTTGGCTTTGGCTGGACGCGCAGTTCCTCGAGGCGTTGGCCGTCGCGGAGCTTGACCAGACCATCCAAAATCTCCTCGATAGTCAAATGTCCGAGTTTATCCCCTTGGCGAACCCAGTGTTGCCCCTTGCCGGGCTCGTCAATGAAGGCCAGAGAGGCATTGGGAACCTCAGCGTTGTAGCAGGTGCCTTCCAGCGTGAATTGGGCGGTGACTTGTTGAGGACGCACCTCCGGGCGAGGAGGTGACCGATCGCGTCCCTTCCGAGGGTTTCCCGGCAGGGAAGAAGGGGGATTCACAATCAGCGCATACCGTTTCGCTTCGGCCACCAGGGCTGAATTAGCAAGGCCCTGCGACTGGCCGGCCGAATTGTCTTGCTGATTCGGGAACTGCTCCAAAGCAGTTATCGAGGCCAGGATTTTCTCCACCTCCGCATCGGGCTCAACGCCATTTACTATAGACAGAGCGATTAACCCCACCGCCAACAGTCCGGCGAAAACACTTATGACTCGCAAGGTTTGTCTCATACCATCGTTCCACGCTCAATCTACTGGCTAAGCCGTAGTTTGTCAACGGTAATAACCGTAGACATTTCGTTTCTTGTTGGATTATTTCGTACATTGCGTTGGGTTGGGCCCAAGACCTGGAGTGTCTGCCCCTTACTGGGCGAACATATAAAGCAAGCCGCTGAACGCCACGTAAGGCGTCGAAAAGTTCTCCTCCCAGTATGCCAATTCGTCCTCCTGAATCGGTCTGAATCGAACGCTTCCATCGCCGTACAGGATGTTCATCCCGGCGGCTCTTCCCCGCGAACCCTGGTGGACATTCAATGGGTTATAATCTCTAAAATCAACACGATCGAGGGCCAGGGCCGCGCGATTGTTTAGAGTCGAGAGCTTGAACGCGGCGTGGAAAGCATAGGCGTCATTACGGAGTTTATCACGGCACTTCCCTTGCGGTGTATAGGCATAGCTTGACCGCATAAATTGAACCGTTGCAGGAATGTCAGCCTTTAAAGACCAAGTAGTGTCTAAAGACCAAGTGTATCTCTCAGCATGGTCCTCATAGCGCCGCCCCTTGGACGCCGAGGGACAATAAAAAACTTCAGCGTTTTCGATGGTTTGCGTGTGATGTAAATACCCAAGATTCCAGACTTCCCATCGCCTCTTCGGTTCACCAAGGGCATCCGGATGGGTCGTCAGATAAACGATATCATGCAACGAGGGGCGCCACCACCAGGGACGACTAGTTGGCACTCCCGGCAACGGCAGCCGATCGTGATCCATAGCGTATGCCATGATGCCGCGTCCGATCTGCTGCAGATTGGCGGCACAGACGGTCCGTTTGGCACGCTCCCGCGCTGCCCGCAGAGAGGGGAGCAGCACTGCCATTAAGAGCGCGATCACGGAGATCACAACCAACAACTCGATCAGGGTAAA
>JADFHU010000346.1 GCA_022567055.1 Planctomycetota bacterium | reverse complement strand
TGGAAGGTTTTCGTGGCCCCATCGGTGGAGTTCACCTTCAAGCGACCGCTCGGAAGGTACTAGGTGAGACGATCTTCTCCTGTAGGTATTCCCACGAGTAAAGCGAAGCATCCCAGCCGTCTCTTGCTGCGTTCGTGGCCTGACACGGCGTATCGACGCCGAAACGCTCAGGCGGCATCTATGCGACCCCACTCCGTCAGGCTTCTGCTCGCCTTGCTGGTGGTCATCACCGGCATTCTCTTGCTTTCCCGCTGAGCCACGGGTGCAGCCGGCGCCTTTGAGTTTCACCTAGATCGGGTATGGTCGAGCGCTGAAACATTAAGGGGGGACAATATGCGGCGTATCGATGCACTTCGGACTCTGGCCTTGAGCGCTGCGCTGATTCTCGCGCTTGGTGGCACCTGCGGCACGAGCGAGGAAGACACCAGCGACACGAGCGAGCCGCCCAGCGTCAAGATGTTTCCGCCCGGTGTCAAGGTGTTTCCGCCTGTCAAGGTAACTTCGCCTCCCGAGTTGCCGTGGGAGTACGGTGATCCGTATCCGGAGGAGTACGTTGATCCGTATCCGGGCGTTGACTGGGATGCGCTCGGGGATGCGCTCGGTCCTGTCGACACACAGATGCAGCCGGTGGGTGAAACTTTTGAGTGATCTGGTAACCTGCGACTGAGGTCCCAACCTCTGCCCGCTCCTCTAGCCGTCATCCCCTAAGACGGCCGCGCGGGCAATCGCCGGCGTCCTCGGCACGATCGGCCTCGGTCACTTCGCAGGGCTCCGAGGCTGAGACTCCCGAGCCGGGGGCGCCATCTTGTATAGCCGCCGCTGCTGAGCCGATAGCCAGCGATACCGCCCCAGCATTAATTGAGCCCACGGATGCGGGCTGTTCCTGTAAAATGGTGTGCTGCGACTGAGGCTACAAGCCTCTGCCCGCGCGGTAAGTACCCCTCGCGCAATAGGACGGCGCGATCGCGCGGGTAGTCGCGGCGTCCTCGGACCATTAAATGCACCGGCACGCAATGGCCGGGGGCGCCATCCGTTTGCTCCAGCACGTGCCTGTACGGATGCAGCCGGCGTCGGACACAATGTTGCGACCGTGGTAAACTGCGACTGGAGTCCTCAGGACTCTCTTCTGCCCGCTTCTGAGTACCCCCGGCCGGTAACGTAGCGAGCAGTCGCGGCGTCCCCGGCCGGGCCGTTGTCAGCGCAGAGTCCGCCCGTGTTAATCCAACCGGGGGCGCCATCTTGGATAGCCGCTGCTGCTGAGCCCGATGATGCAGCCGGCGTCGGACATGGCTTGGGCAATTTCTTCATCAATCTGGATGGCTAAGACCCCTGACCCGATGGAGTAGGTCAAATCCAAATTGAGTCCAGCCCAGGTGTGCAGCAGCTCGAGCGTTTGCTCGCGGTTGCCGAGAAAATCGTCGTCCACAATTTCCAGGTGACGAACACCCTGTTCGTGGTAGAGGTAAAGGATTTCGTCGATCACATCGCTGACGGACCTGCTTCTAACTCCCTGACCCATCATGTAGCTGACTTGGCAGAAGGTGCACTTTCCTCTACAGCCCCGGTTCGCCAAGAGGGTGGCCCACTTCCTACCCGGAGCCGCGATACGGGCCCAGATGGTGGGAGCTCCATATTTGTTGTACTCGTCCAGATCGATCATGTCGTACAGCGAAAAGAGCTTGCGCAGATCCTTGGCCAACGCCAGAATCTTGATCTTGTTCGATTTGCCCACCACGCTCATGCGGCCGTAGTCCGGAATCGCATCCCCGAACGTCTCGACCACGTCCTGAGCCTGCCGGTCCTCAATTTTCATGTAGACCGCGGCGTACTCCATGTCGCGCAGGTTCTCTTTCTCGAAGCCGGATCTGGAGTCGTAGGTTCGCTCGATCTTGACGTGTTCCGGCATCTCCGACAGCGGCACGGCGAAGATGTGGAATTCGGTCTCGACAAAACGCCAGTCCTTTCGATGAAGCAACAGATTGAGCTCGTCAATCGCCTCTTGCTTTGTGAACTTGCGCTTGCTGATGTAGGTAAGCTCTCCCCCGATGCTGATCTCGTCCGGATCCGTTAGCAGCGGCTTGCCGATCCGCTCGGCGTAATGCGCAATCACATCTTCCCACGCCATGCCCTTGAACTGGAACCATTCGGTGCGGCCGTCGGCCGGCAGCAGCTTGCGGGTCGTGGGCTCCTGCCCGGAAGTTGGCGGCGTCGGCTCGCGGCCCGTTCCCAGGGCACCGTCGTCGTCCTGCAGCCGTACGCGTAGAGGAAAGCGAACGTCGTCACCGACAAACAGCACCAAGTCGTCAAGACCGTCACCATCAATGTCACCTATCTCCAAGTGGCGGATGGCGTCGGAGGTGCTGAAGTGCTTGACAGGCTTTTCAAAATCGCCCGCCTCGTTCTGTAAACAGAGGTAGTAGCCGCCGGCAGCCAACACCACCAGATCCACACGACCGTCATGATTGAGATCACCGCCGTCCAAAGATTTGGCGGTTTTCAGGGCGTCCTCGATGTCAAAGCTGATTTCTGGACGCCACTTCGGTTCTGTCATGTCCCCCGAGGCGGCATCCGTGTCCGATGCCTCCTGATAGACGATTCTCAGACCTTCCGGACAGAGGTAGACCATATCCTGTCGACCCTCTCCATTCAGGTCCGAGACGAGCAGACTGGTGACCGAGACGTCCAGGGGATAGTGCACCAGCTTGTAGCGCCAAAACGTGTCATTTCCGATGAAGTCGTTGGGATTGGTCTGGTCCGCAACCTCCTGGCTCACCGAGTCGCCCTGGAAGTCGGCCTGGTAGTCGGCCTTCTGTAACAGAAGCTCAATACGAGATTTACGATTGTTTACGACGACAATGTCATTCAAACCATCCCCGTTGATATCACAGCAGAGCGGCGGACCCAGGTCCCAATCGAGCTTAAGGATCTCCATCGCCTTAAAGCCGTACTCGGCCCCCGAGTCCGCCTCTTCGGCGGCGACAGACATCCACACGGCAGCGAAAAACGGGAACAATAAGAGCAATTTACGGAAACAACTTACGCTTCGCTTAGGACCTATCATTGTGTCTCGCTTGCTTATGTGATTCCTGATACTGTATAATCGAACACCAGACCGACGAATGCCGCATCAGTATATGAAAACTGGGGTTTCTATGCAAGACAACGTACTGCTAGACAGAGAGGTTACATAGAATGCAATCGAAAATATCATGGGCATTCCCCGTTTTAGTGCTTGTCCTCCTGTCTTCGGTTACTCCTGCCGAGACAATCAGATTAAAAGGCGGACAAGAGCTGTCTGCCAGCATCATCAAGTCCGATAAGGATGTTATCTTCTGTGACCTCGGTTTCGACATCCTGCGCCTGCCCCGCTCGGAGATCGTGGAGATCTTGAAGCAGACGCCCGAACATGAGGATCCCCGGTCCTCGCCCGGAGAGACGCTCCTGCCGCAACCCAGCACGGATAGGATGCATTACAGCGCCGGCTTGACAAGAACCTCGATCGAAGCAAACACGAAACGATTTGCAGAGGCCGTGGTATTGGTCAGTTGTCCCGTTTCACTGGGCAGTGGATTCATGATTAACGAAAGGGGCTACATCGTCACCAACTATCATGTGATCGCCAATGAAACCCACATCAAAATCACGGTGTTCCACGAGACCGGCACGGGTTTCGAGCAGCAGCAATACAAGCAGGTCAAGATCATTGCCCTCAATCCCTTCGAAGACCTGGCCCTGCTCAAGATCGAGGATGCCTCCGAACCCTTCAAACACGTGTATCTGGGGGACGCTAACCAGATCGAAGCCGGCGAATCTGTATTCGCGATCGGCAATCCATTGGGTCTGACCCGCAGCGTCAGCCAGGGCATCGTGTCGGCCGTGAATCGCAATCACAGCGGCCGACTCTATGTCCAGACCACCACAGCCATCAATCCGGGTAATTCCGGAGGACCCCTCTTCAATCTTAAAGGCGAGGTCATCGGCGTCACGTCCATGGGCTATCTCTACCTCGGGGGACTCAATTTCGCCATTCCCGTCGACGTCGTCAAACGTTTCGTCGACAATTGGGACGCCTTCGCCTTCAATGAAGACAACCCCAACTCCGGATATCGTTATCTCCAGCCGGGGCCCCGAAAAAAACGGGATCCCCGGCCAACGGTCCCCGACTAAGGGGCCGGCACTCCGTTTGATCCCCGAAAGGTCCTCCATGTCCAGACGATATAGCGCACTCATCCTGGTGGTCGTTGCCGGACTAGCCCTGACAGAGACCACGTCTGCCCGCATCCTCGATTCCGCAAAAATGGTGCCGGAAGAAGTGGCCTTCGTGCTGGTGATCGATTCCGTCGATGAACTCATCAAGGCCTTCAAGCAGACCTACTACTATGCCATACTCTTCGAAGATCCGGCAATGAAGGCGTTTACAGCCGCAGCGCGTGCCAAGCTCAGCCAGCTCCTGCAAAAGCAACTCAAAGCACTCTGGCGAGAAATCGACCTGGAGCAGGCGCCGGAAACATTTCCGGTGCCGCACGGACGTTGTGTCATCCAAGTCTTCCTGGAGGCCGCGGAAATAGAGCTGAAAGGTACACAAGGGCAAACATCGAGCGGCAAGATGGCCACCGAGATTGTCCCTGATATTGAGATGGTCCTGGTGGCGGACATGGGCAAGGATGTCCAGGAGACGGCACGGATCGCCGACGCCCTCCTCAGAAATGCCTCTCTGGGCGATGTCAAACGCACGAAGAAACGAGTTCGGGGGGTCGAACTTGTTATCCTCGAAGGTGAGCAAAACGAAATGGATTTGTCGACCTTTTGCTACGGCTTCAAGGACAGTTATCTGATCTGTGGCTCCAGCGTCCCCCACACGGAGAGAGTCATCATGCAGATGGGGCGCGGCACCCCCAAAAGCCTGGCCGGGGTTAAGGGATTTTCAGCGATTGCCCGTCAGTTTGCCGACTATCATACCTTTGCCTATCTGCAACTAGAACCGCTCAAGCAATTCGCCTTGGCCATGGCCAAGACCTCAACCCAAAGATGGCAGCTCGAGAACGCCATACATCAACTGGGACTGAGCAACGTTCAGGGCATTGCCATGGCCTCTCGCCTCGCAGCAGGCAGATTTGAAAATATACGCACCAGCTCGTTAATCGCTATCCACGGCCCCAAGACAGGCATCCCCGCCCTGCTGTGCCCGAGCCCCACAAGCTTAAAAGCGAGTGCCCGCCTGCTGGGTGATGACACGATCATGTTGGCCGTGGCGAATCATGACGTCGCGGGGATCTATGATGCCATCTGCCAAATGGTCAAGGATACGATGGGCCTTGACGTCACCTTCTTCACGGAGGGCGCCATGGCACGCACCGGACAGGCGGATGGACGACCTGCCGTGAACCTGCGGCAGGACATCCTGGGACAAATGGCCCCGCCGATCCTCTTGAGCTGGCGTATGGACAAGCCCTATGCCGACCCCAACAATTCAAAGACCCTCCTGAGCATCGCCGCACATGACAGTGAACGACTGGAGAACAGTCTCGCCCGACTGCACCGGACCTATGTGGCAGCGATGGATCCCGATCTTCAGCGGACCCTGCTGGACCACACGCTCTATCTCCTCCCGCCCATGCCCCTTCCCTCGCCCTTCATTCCTCTGCAGCAAGGGGTCCGGCCTGCGCTTACAAAGCAGCTGGCCGTCACCTTTGCCGATGATCGAATGGTGTTGGCTGAAACAGCTCAGGCGGAGCAAGCGATTCGCGACGAAGGAAAAAAACCCCGCACGGCCCTCAGTTCCGATCCCCACTTTACCCATGCCAGCCGACATGTGCCTGCCAAGGCATCGGCCTATTTCTACCGCAACGAACAGGTCTACACGGAAATCCTGTGGGATCAGGCCCTGCTCCTGGCGAAACGGGCCTCCGAAAAACTGAAAGAGGCCGCGCAAGAGACGAATCCGGGCGCACCGAATTGGCTCGCCGCGTTCAAGGGCTTGGGCCAGACGCTCGACTATCGCAAGCTACCCCAATACCAGACCATCAAAAAGCACATCGGCCCCCGGATCGGATACATCAACGAGCACCCCCTGGGCATCCTCATGGAAGAGATCACCCTCAAACCGAGGCCCTAAAGCTATGCAGAGGGAGAAATTGTGGATATTCGGACAGTAGCACCTAGTAGACTACTACCTGAGGAGCTGTCAACCTTTCTAACCACAAGCGATTTGACACCTATGGCAAGCTCTAACGCGTCTAAATGACCCAAAAAACCAAGGGGCTGTTCAAGCGTAACAGCATCTAACTTGACTTCGA
>JADFHU010000345.1 GCA_022567055.1 Planctomycetota bacterium | reverse complement strand
ACGACGGCCGAAGCCGTCACCTTGAGCTGGAGGACAAGGTCCTCTAGACTGCCGGGAACCCCATGAGGGAATTCACGTTCCTGGCCATTGACTGTTAGTGTTTGCATGGCAGACAGACGCCCCATCCCAATTTACCATTCGCAATCGGCGCTTCCTCCGGGACTATCGGCTCCGCCTGAACCCCGGAGGAGGCGACACAAACTTGTGTGGCGCATTCTATCACCGGGGCTATGCCGCTGCAATATCCTCTGTGTTTGAGAGCCACATGCCGCCCCCCGCCCGCCCAGGCCCACAGTTTTTAGGCCTGGTTCACTTCCGAGTCACATTCCCGATCGTTGTCGTTGTTGTGATCGTAATGGTAATCGTAATCGAAACAGTGAATTGGGGCAATTAGGCGTTTCGATTACGACACCGACAACCGCTGCGCTGGTTACGACCACGAGAATGAGGAACACGGAAATACTATCCTTCATGTCTGCGTTGGAGCGCTGCAGCGCCATAGCGATCTCTCACCTCGTCGATTACCCGATCGAGTCGTCTGAGTCTCTGCTCATGAGGATCTGGAAAGAGTTCCAGTTGCCGTCCCTGCTCGGCCGCCAGACCGGTGACACCGAAACCGATCAGTCGCACCGGACCAGACGCGGTCTTCTGCCAGGCGATCAGGAGAGACCGGGCCGCCTCCCAAAGCCGCTCTGTCAGGCAGGTCGACTGAGCGAGTGTGGTACGACGGGTAATGGTCCGAAAATCACCATAGCGGACCTTGACCATCACCGTCTTGGCGTAGAGCTGTTGTCGTCTCAATCGAGCCGCCACTCTTTCCACCTCCTCCAGCAACACCCCCTCGAGATCGGCCCTGTTCGTCACGTCCGTGGCAAAGGTGCGTTCGCTGGACAGGCTCTTGGCCTCCTGCTCAGGTTCCACCGCACGATCATCCTGCCCCCGCGCCAGGCGATAGAGGGAGGACGCAGCCGCGGCACCGAGTGTGGCTTCCAGCCGTTCAAAAGGTATTTGGCGTAGCTGATGCACCGTCTCAACGCCTCTCGATGCGAGGGTCTGTTGCGTGACCTTTCCCACGCCCCAGATGCGCTTCACCGGCAGCGGGTCCAATACGGCCTGTTTGTTCTGCTCGGTAATGACGACGAAACCATCGGGTTTCTCCAGGTCCGATCCTACCTTGGCCAGAAACTTGTTGGGCGCGACGCCGACCGAAGCGACGAGTTTCAGCTCAGCCTTGATTCTCTGCTTGATTTCCCGCCCTATCAGGATATCCGGACCCAAGAGCGGAATCGAACCGGTCACATCGAGAAAGGCCTCATCTAGCGATAGGGGCTCAATCAGGGGTGTGTAGTCAGCCATAATAGCATGGATCCGGCGGGACACCTCCGCGTATCGTCCCATGCGGACCGGCAGGATGACTGCCTGTGGGCATCGCCGCATGGCCTGCCGCATGGGCATCGCGCTGAAGACGCCAGATCGACGCGCCTCATAGGACGCTGCGCTCACAACGCCGCGGCCCTGGGGATCACCGCCTACAATGACAGGCCGACCCTTGAGCGTCGGATTGTCTCGTTGCTCGACGGACGCATAGAAGGCGTCCATGTCCACATGAATGATGCGCCGGGTCGAAGATGCACTCATAGTCGGCCATTGTACCAGCCCGGACGGCGCGAAACAAACGTCGCGCGTTTTATCGGATCTTAGCCGTGGGAGCCATCGGCTCGCCGGACGACAGACAGGCTCCTCTTGCGCCGTCAATTGGAAATACGCATGCCGATCCCTCATGTGAGCCCTGCCATGGGTCGATAGCGGAGGAGGGGTAGACATTTGTCCTCGGCTCTCTACTCATAGGTAAGTAAGGTCTTAATGAAAGTTGTTGTCGCAGAAATCGATCCTAGCTTGCGTGCAGATTTTCAACGTAAGTTTGACACCTGGGGCCACGAGGCCGTGGTGGTGGAGGACGGACTGGAGGCCTGGAAAGCGATACAGCAGCACAAACCGGATATGGTCATCCTGAACTGGGAGCTGCCCACCCTCGATGGCCTGGACCTCTGTGAGAAGATCCGTGAGTCCGAAGAACTCCCCTATGTCTACATCATCATGCTAACGGAGAAGAGCCACGACGACTACAAGGTGGCCGGTTTCACTATGGGCGTGGACGACTTCATCGTCAAACCGGTGAATGACGTCATTGTCCAGAGTCGCATCGTCGTGGGCACGCGCATCGCAGCCTACGAAGGCGCTTTGACCAAACGAAACGAACAGCTCAGGCGGCACTGCGAACAGTTGGAAGCATTGGCCGAGACCCGCGATCATCAAAGGGTCCTGGCTGAACGCGTGGCAACCCCGGCGATCCTCAGTACCGATGCCTGTCAAACCATTGATGATCCGACCGCCCTCGTCGCCGACAACATCAAAGACCTGGAAGCGAGTTGGTCGGAGATGGAAGCGCTTGTGACATCCCACATCCCCGCCGGGCCCGACCAGGAGAGACTTGCTCGGATTCACCGGGACATGGCCGCGACCCTAGAGCAGATTCGCAACGGGCTGGAGCCCATCTCGAACCTGATGTTCAGGCCCACGGCGCATCGCTTTGAACAGAACAGCGGGGCAACGGCGAAGACCCCCGAGGCGTGAGGGATCGAAAACCCTCTCCGAACGACCCGCCCCCCTGTCCCTCCCAGTCTCGACTCAAAAAGCATGGCACAGGGTCCTGAGAAGGGGTATACTCTGCGACCGTCTTGATCCTTCACAGACCGGTGGCAAGGATCGACCCATATACTGCCCGAATTTTGGAGCAATACTTGATGTCCGACTCAGCACAGCTCAAACTCCTCTTAACGGGCGTCCCCGGTTGCGGCAAAACAACGGTGATGACTCGACTCGCAAAGCTCCTCAGCGACAAACGGCTGGCGGGTTTCTTCACCGAGGAGATCTTGAACTCGGACCAGCGTACGGGATTCCAAGCGAAGACCTTTCGGGGCGAAGAGGCTCTCCTGAGCAGCATCCATCACAAGAGCTGGGTCTCGGTGGGACGCTATGGCGTCGATGTCCGTAGCTTCGAAACACTCGTCCTACCCGAGCTGGAAATGGATCCCACGACAGTCGACCTCTTCTTGATCGACGAAATCGGCAAGATGGAATGTGTCTGCCCAGGCTTTGTGGAGTCCGTGCAACGTGTGTTGGAGCTGAATGTTCCTCTGATTGCGACCGTTTCCCAACAGGGTAAGGGTTTTGTCCGGGACATCAAGAACCGTCCCGACGTGCAGATCATCACGGTCACGGCCGACAATCGGGAAGGGCTGCCCCAGAAGCTCCTGGGCCGAGTCACCCTCTAGGAGCTCAATCGGGAGAGGTGCTACCACTGATCCGCAACACGGCTCGCGTCGTCTGCCGAATCCTCGTAGAGATAGTGAGCGCAGGGAATGAAAATCGTCTTCGGACAATCCTGCCCACCCTGACATCCGTTAAGTTCAGCAGATATGAAGAAAGCGAAGACCAGATCCACCAGACCACGCAAAACGGTCGAACTGGACACCATCGTCGTAAAAGGCGCCAGAGAACACAACCTCAAGAACATCGACATCGAACTGCCCAAGAAACGTCTCATTGTCTTTACCGGCGTGTCGGGATCGGGTAAGTCCAGCCTGGCCTTCGACACGATTTTTGCCGAGGGCCAACGTCGCTACGTAGAATCGCTCAGCGCCTATGCCCGCCAGTTCATCGGCCAGATGGACAAACCGCACTACGACACCATCCGCGGCCTTTCCCCCACCATCTCGATTGAGCAGAAGACCGCCAGCCGTAACCCTCGCTCCACCGTCGGGACGATCACGGAAATCTACGACTACCTCCGCGTCTTCTACGCCCGCATTGGCGAACAGTATTGCATTCACTGCGGCGAAACAGTGGGACGGGGCAATGCCCAGGCCATGGTCGACCAGATCAGGCAACTGCCCGACCAAACCCGCTTCATGTTGCTCGCCCCCATCGTGGAAAACCGCAAGGGGGAGCATCGAGAACGCCTCGACAGACTCAAGGGTGAGGGCTTCACGCGCGTCCGCATCAACGGCATCCTGCAAACTCTGATGGACGTGCAGTCCCTGCCCAAGCAGAAGAAGCACACCATCGAGATCGTCGTCGATCGTCTGGTGCTCAAGCCGGGCAAGGCCTTTACCAAACGTCTCACCGACTCGGTCGAACAGACCCTGAAATTCGGCCAGGGCAGACTCATCGTCCACATCCCCGAGCGGGAAGACCTGGCCATGAGCGAGGCACGCACCTGCTGCGCCGTGGCCTATCCGGCCTTGGATCCCCCCCTCTTCTCCTTCAACTCGCCCCAGGGCATGTGTCCCGACTGCAACGGCCTCGGCACACGACTGACCATGGACCCCGACAAGATCGTCCCCGACCCCTCGTTGACCATTCGCAGCGGCGCCGTTGTCCCCTGGCGGGGGCTGTTCGGCCGCGGTGGCGCCCAGAGCCGCTCCTGGGGCGGACGACAACTGGAGGCCATGGAGGCACAGTGGGGTCTCGACTTCGACAGACCCTGGCATCGCCTGCCCAAGCGTCAGCGCCAGAAGGTCCTCCACGGATCGCCGGGCAAGGACCTCATCGTCCAATGGGACTCCGACAAGATCCAGGGCCAGATTCGCTTGACCTGGGAAGGATTGCTCCCGACCCTAATGCGGCGCTATCGCCAAACCAAATCGGAGCACCAGAAGAAGTACTACGCCGCCTTCATGAGTGAGAAGCCCTGCCCCACCTGCCAGGGACAACGGCTCAAGCCCACCGTGCTCAACGTAAGGGTGGGCCAAAAGTCGATCGTCGACCTGACCGAGATGACCATCCGCGCGGCCTACGACTTCCTAACCGGCCTGAAGCTGACCGGCAACCGGAAACTCATTGCCGCCGAACTGATCAAAGAGATCCGCAGTCGCCTGCGTTTCCTGATCAACGTCGGCCTGGACTACCTCATGCTGTCACGCAAGGGCCCGTCACTCTCTGGTGGCGAGTCGCAGCGCATCCGTCTGGCCTCGCAGGTCGGTTCGGAGTTGACCGGCGTCCTCTACATCCTGGATGAGCCCTCCATCGGCCTGCATCAACGGGACAACCGACGCCTACTCGATACCCTCTGCCACCTGCGTGACATCGGCAACACGCTGATCGTCATCGAGCACGACAAGGAGACCATGAACTCCGCCGACTGGATTGTCGACATAGGCCCCGGCGCCGGCCTGCTGGGCGGGCAGATCGTCGCCCAAGGCACACCTGCACAGATCCGCCGCAACCGGCATTCTGTCACCGGAGACTACCTGGCGGGCCGCGTGAGCATTCCCATCCCCAGCCCCCGCCGTCCTACCCCAAGCCCCACGCATCCCTGGATCACGATTCAGAAGGCGGCCGAGAACAACCTGGCCGATGTCGACGTCTCCTTGCCCCTGGCACGCCTGGTGGTCGTAACCGGCGTCTCCGGCGCCGGCAAGTCCAGCCTGATCAACCAGATCCTCTACCCTGCCCTGGCCAATCATCTGCACAACGCCTCCTTAGACGTAGGCTGCCATGCCGCTATCCAAGGTCTGACGCAGATCGACAAGGTCATCAACATAGACCAAAAGCCCATCGGCCGCACGCCCCGCAGCAATCCCGTGACCTACACCAAGGTCTTCGACTCCATCCGTGACCTCTTTGCCCAGTTGCCCGATGCCCGCATCCAGGGTTATAAGAAGGGACGCTTCTCCTTTAATGTGAAAGGAGGACGTTGCGAGGCCTGCCAAGGAGACGGATTCATTCGGGTCGAAATGCACTTCCTGGCGGATGTCTATGTCCCCTGCCAGACCTGTCAGGGCAAGCGTTTCAATGAGGCCACCCTGGAGATCAAGTACAAGGATCACTCCATCGCCCAGATCCTTGATCTCTCCGTGCGACAGGCGACCGAGTTGTTTCAGAACCAACCCAAGATACTAGCCATTCTGCAGACGCTCATGGACGTGGGACTGGGCTACATCAAACTGGGCCAGTCGGCTGTCACGCTGTCGGGAGGCGAAGCGCAGCGCATCAAGCTGGCCCGCGAACTGGCCAAGCGGGATACTGGCAAGACCCTCTACATCTTGGACGAACCGACCACCGGGCTCCATTTTCAAGACATCCGCATGCTGCTGTCGGTCCTCCAGCGCCTGGTCGACACCGGCAACACCGTCATCGTCATCGAGCACAACCTCGACGTCATCAAGACCGCCGACTGGATCATCGACCTGGGCCCCGAGGGTGGCAACGCGGGCGGCCGCATCGTGGCCGAGGGGACACC